>URJN01000184.1 GCA_900548125.1 uncultured Eubacteriales bacterium | reverse complement strand
AGGCTTGTGATAGAATATGGACATTGCGTTCGCGCAGTCAATTGTATACAACCCGTTTTGAAAGGTGTGAATATTTATGCCAGAACTGAGCCATCGTGTTCAAACGTTCACCGACTCCGTCATCCGCCGCATGACGCGCATCAGCGACGAGGTCAATGCTATCAATCTCTCTCAGGGTTTTCCGGATTTTCCGCCGCCTAAGCCCATCACTGATCGTCTGCGCGAAGTCGCCGATGAAGGCCCTCATCAGTATTCCGTGACCTTCGGCGCGGAAAACTTCCGCGAAGCCCTCGCCCGCAAGCAGGGACGTGCCTACGGCAGAGCTATTGATCCAGATACCGAGATTCTCGTCACCTGCGGCGGCACCGAGGCGATGATGAGCGCGATGATGACCGTCTGCAATCCCGGCGACAAGGTCATCGTCTTCTCCCCCTTCTATGAGAATTACGGTGCGGATGCCATTCTCTCCGGCGCGGATCCGATTTTCGTTCCGCTTGTCCCGCCGACGTTCGACTTTGACCGCAATGTATTGGAAGATGCTTTCCGCCAGCACCCCAAGGCGATTATCGTCTGCAATCCCTCCAATCCCTGCGGCAAGGTCTTTACAAAGGAAGAGCTGCTGTTCATCGGCGGTCTGTGCAACCAGTATGACGCATACATGATCACCGACGAGGTCTACGAACATATCGTCTTCGCGCCGTATCATCATGTTTATGCAGGTTCGCTGCCGGAAATCGCCGACCGCGTCATCTGCTGCTCCTCCCTCTCCAAGACGTATTCCATCACCGGCTGGCGTCTTGGCTACCTCATCGGACCGAAGGACGTCATCGAAGGCGCGAAGAAAGTTCACGACTTCCTGACCGTCGGTGCGGCTGCTCCGCTTCAGGAGGCGGCGGTTGTCGGTCTGAATTTCCCGCAGAGCTACTACGACGGCTTGACCGAGCTGTATACCCATAAGCGTCAGGTATTCCTCGATGGGCTTGACCGCATCGGTCTGAAGCATACCACGCCGCAGGGAAGCTACTTCGTCATGGTCGATATCAGCGACTTCCAGAAGCCGGGCATGCAGTTCTGCGGCAAAACCGACATGGAATTCTGCGAATGGATGATCCGCACCATCGGCGTAGCGGCTGTTCCGGGCTCCAGCTTCTTCCGTGAGCCGGTCAATCACCTGATTCGCCTGCATTTCGCCCGCAGCGAAGAAACCCTGAACGAAGCGCTTGAGCGCCTGTCCAAACTGCCGAAGCTGGTGTAATGTATGTATCTGACGGATGATGTCACGCTGCCGCGCTTCTGTTTCGGGCGCGGCGTATATGCCCGTTTTCCTCAGCTCTGTGCGCCGCTGGGCAAACACTTTGCCCTCGTCGGTGGAAATACAGCGATGGAAAAGGGTCTGCCTTCTTTAAAAGAAGGCATTGAAAACAGCGGCATGCAGATGCTGTGTGCGCTCCCGTTCGGCGGCGCATGCACGCAAGCCGCTATGGATCGTCTGGCGGCGGCTATCGCACCCCTCCAGCCGGATTTTCTGGTCGGCATGGGCGGCGGCAAAGCCATCGACACCGCCAAGGGCGTCGCGCATCAGCTGCATATTCCGCTGGTCAGCCTGCCGACGCTGGTTTCCAATTGCGCGCCCATCACATCGCTGTCCGTCGTCTACCGCGAGGACGGGCCCTTCGACCGCTTCCTCTTTTATGACGCGCCGCCCGCGCTGACGCTGGTTGATTTGAATCTGGCGGCAAATGCACCTGCCCGCTTCTTCCGCGCGGGGCTGGGCGATACGCTCGCCAAGTATCTGGAATCGACCTTCAGCTCACGCGGCGACGAGCTGGGCGAAGCGCTCGATCATATGTCCGCTATCGGCGTGAGCCTGTCGCGGACATGCTATGACCCCATTTTGAAATTCGGTCGCGAAGCCCTTTCCGAGGTTGAACGCCACGAAGCCGGTCCTGCGATGGAGATGTGTGCGCGAAGCGTCATCCTCTCCGCCGGTCTGGTTTCGCTGATGGCGGATGACCGCTATAACTGTGCGCTGGCGCATGCGGTCTGTTATGGCTTGCAGCATTTCGAGCATGTCGAGCGCGATGATCTGCACGGCGACCTCGTCGCCTACGGTGCGCTGGTTCAGCTCATGCTGGATGGTCAGGAAGAACAGGCGCGCGAGCTGCGCCGCTTCCTCGTATCCCTCGGTACGCCGGTCACGCTGGCGCAGATGAATGTCCCGCTCGAACGCGCCGCGCTTCACGATGCGCTCGTCGAGGCGACAACCGGACCCGATATGGAGCATATCCCCTACCCCATTACGCAGGACATGGTCTTTGACGCCATGTGCCGCGTTGAAGCTCTGTAATTTTTCCTACGCTCTGCTTACCAAAAAGGAGGTTTCCCCCTTGCTGCTGCAAAACATCATGAAGCTGCTGCAAAAGTATGGCATGAACTTTCTCAACGGTCTGGGCACGACGCTTCTGCTCGCGCTCATCTCCGTTGCCATCGGCTGTGTCATCGGCGCGATCGTCGCCATCCTGCGCTTGGGCAAATCGAAGATTCTCAAGGCGGTTGCGACGGTTTATACCGAGGTCGTCCGCGATACGCCGCTTCTGCTCCAGCTGTATTTCTTCTATTTCCTGCTTCCGGATATCATGCCGGCACTCAAGCTGTCCAAGTTCACCTGCATCACCATCGCGCTCGTCTTTAACTCCGGCGCGTATATGGCTGAGGTCTTCCGCTCCGGCATTCAGTCCATCGACCGCGGTCAGACGGAAGCCGCCCGCTCTCTGGGTCTTTCCTCCCGCCAGACCATGACCCGCATCATCCTGCCGCAGGCTTTTAAAAACGTCCTGCCCGCGATGTGCAACGAGTTCGTCGCGGTCACGAAGGAAACGTCTCTGGCGTCCACCTTCTATGTCGGCGACCTGATGACCCAGTACCAGACAATCTCCGGTAAGACCTATCTGGTTATCGAGCCGCTGATTATCATCGGTATCATTTACTTTATCGTAACGTTCTCGATGAGCAAGTTTATCACCGTTCTTGAAAGGAGACTGAAGAGCGATGACTGATTTTTCCAATGCGCCTGAGCTGATTCGCGTTGAAAACCTGCATAAGAGCTTCGGCTCCCTCCATGTGCTCAACGGCATCACCGATACCATCCATAAGGGCGAGGTCGTTTCCCTCATCGGACCGAGCGGTTCCGGTAAATCGACCCTTCTGCGCTGTCTGAATCGTCTGGAAGAGCCGACCAGCGGTCATATCTGGTTTGACGGCGTCGATATCGCCGATAAGAGCGTCAACATCGACCTGCATCGCCAGAAGATGGGCATGGTCTTCCAGCATTTCAATATCTTCCCGCATATGTCCGTCATCGATAATATCACCCTCGCCCCCGTCCTGCTGAAAAAGGCAAGCAAGGATGAAGCCATCGCGAAGGCGGAATCCCTTCTGGCTCGCGTCGGTCTTTCCGATAAGCGGGATAATAAACCCTCCCGTCTTTCCGGCGGACAGAAGCAGCGTCTTGCCATCGCGCGTGCGCTGGCGATGGAACCGGAAGTCATGCTCTTTGACGAGCCGACGAGCGCACTCGATCCGGAAATGGTCGGCGAAGTTCTGGAAATTATCAAGTCGCTCGCCAAAAATAACATGACCTGCGTCATCGTGACGCATGAGATGGGCTTTGCGCGTGAGGTCTGTAACCGCGTTCTCTTTATGGATGAAGGCATCATCATGGAACAGGGCGACCCGCATCAGGTCTTTGACCATCCGCAGAACCCGCGCACGAAGGATTTCCTGAGCAAGGTTCTGTAAATCGCCCTATGTTTCTCACCTATATCGTTCCCAGTGAGCTTCACGCGCTGACTCTCGATCAGATTTTGCGTGAAGCTCTCCTTCTTTCCGCAAAAGAAGCTCGCGACGCTAAACGCATCGGTATCACCGTAGACGGTTCGCCGTTCTTTTCCAATCAGCGGGTCGGCGCAGGGAAAACCGTCCGGATTCCGCTTGCTGAATATGAAATGCCGGAAATTCCGTCTTTCGCCCCTCCTGTTCATACGCTTTATGAGGACGAAGCACTCATCGCCGTTCAAAAGCCCGCGCCGCTGCAATGCCATCCGTCCCCGTCCGCTCCACGCGGAAGCGATACGCTGGAGGGGCGCGTTCAGGTTTATCTCGGCGCACCGGCACACCCCGTTCATCGGCTCGACGCGGAAACAACCGGCGTCGTCCTTTTCGCTAAACTGCCCTTTGCGCAGGCGCATATCCAGCGTCAAATGCAGGAAGGAACATTCCGTAAGACCTATCTTGCGCTCGTCTGCGGTACGCCTGAGCCGCATTGCGGCATCATCGACGCACCCATCGCCCGAATTGAGCCGGATAGCTTCACCCGCGCCGTTCTGCCCGATGGACAGCACGCTGTTTCACAGTATGCCGTGGAAAAGGTGTTTCAGGAATTATCGCTGGTTCGGCTTTCGCCGCTCACCGGACGAACCCATCAGCTGCGCGTACATATGGCGTATATCGGCTGCCCGCTTCTGGGCGATACGCGGTATTTCACTAAAGAATCTGCCGCACTTGCTCAGTCGCTTCATGTGCCCTATCATCAGCTCTGCGCTGTTCGCTTGTCGCTCCTGCATCCCCTGACGGGAAAACCGATGGAAATCGAATGTCAGCCCGATTTCTCCGTTCAATTGCCCATAGATAGCCTTAACCCTTCCCCTCAGTAACAATCGAACTGTCGACGCGAAGAGAAGAAAGGGTGCAGGGAACAATGTTCCCTGCCGGGGTTTGGGGCAGAGCCCCAA
>URJN01000183.1 GCA_900548125.1 uncultured Eubacteriales bacterium | reverse complement strand
CCAGACCATTCACTGTTCCGTTTCTTCCTGCCGTCATCACAACACGCAGAACGGCTGTGACCTGAGCGCAATCAACGTCTGCGCCAACTGCAACTGTCATTCCGGAAAGAGCGACGAGAGTATGTGCGGCTCGTATGAGTGCGGCTGCAAGTAAGTCAGATATCGCAACTGCACCCTAATACCGGATGACAAGCGGCACAGTTTTCCAGTGCCTTCTTTCGGTTTGTACCGGAACACCACTGGACGGCGTGCCAATCAGACAGCCCATCGCTTCATATACGATCGGGCTTTTCGTAGAAATTTAAAACGCTGGGACTGGTAGTTCTTGAACGATGACAGCTCATCGAGCACGATTATACTAAAGTCCCAGCGTATTCCATTCTTTTCGCAGTATTCCACCAACCACTTGACGTTTCCCCATTTGACCACATAGATTATGGTGGGATGGCAGACAGCAGCGATGCGGGGCTTCATATCGCCCACAACGATTGAAATGTCCGGATTTTTCAGGCAATCCCACTTCTCAATTTCAACCGACCATGCGTCCCTTGCGATACACAGCAGCGTAATAATGAGAACCTTGCTGACCTCGAATATGTTCAGCATGAGGTTTTGTACTAATCTCATTCTAAAAAGCAATTAAAGATCCACTTTCGTCCTGTAATACTTTTGATCATATCGTTTGTTACCATACAGATGGTTTCGCAAAGGCGATTCATCACATCATCAAGCAAGTTGAATACCTCATTTCTGAATCCCATAGAACGGATTTGTTTCCAAATCTGCTCAATGGGATTCATTTCAGGTGTATATGGCGGTATAGAAAGAAGCTGTATATTTTCTGGACAACGTAATGCTTTTGACTTATGCCATGCAGCTCCATCGCATACCAACAGGATTATATCGTCAGGATACTGTTCTGAAAGTTTTTCAAGAAATATATTGGTACATTCCGTATCGCAATTCGGCATCGTCAAAAAGAAACTTTCTCCGCTCAGAGGTTCTACTGCTCCAAACGCATAGCGGTATTCCCGTATGTGATGACAAGGCACAGATGGTCTCTGACCTTTAGGACACCAGCATCTTTTAGGCTTATTAATTCGCCCAAATCCAGCTTCATCTTCAAACATCAGTCGGACAGTTTTGGTCTTGTTTTGGGATTGGGCATCCAGCACACAGGATTTAATTTTTTTGAGGCTTCACAAGCCTCTTCATCTGCTGCTTTCGGATGCCTTGAGCGGGGCATTTTTTTGCTCCAGCCATGTCTTTTCAATACATTGTAGACATACACGCGCCCAGTATCCTTGCCACAGGCTTCATCCAAAACTGTTTTGATTTCATTTGCAGTAACTTGTTTACCGGTTCCATCATTGAATTGATTTAAGATTTCTTCTTCCCGTTCCCAATTCAAAAGCCATCTATGGGATTGATACTTGTTGCGCGCATACTCTTCCAAGCCTTGCTCCCGATACCGACGACACATCGTCGCGATACTTCCCTTATTCAAGTGCAGTATTTGCCCGATTTCTTCTACTTTTTTTCCTTCATATCGCAGCA
This sequence comes from uncultured Eubacteriales bacterium, assembly GCA_900548125.1. Classification (GTDB taxonomy): domain Bacteria; phylum Bacillota; class Clostridia; order Christensenellales; family Aristaeellaceae; genus Ventricola. Next base: position 3,257 of record URJN01000183.1, on the reverse strand, counting down.
TCAATACACGCAGACGGCGGCTGATGTTTTTGTCTTTCGTTGCCGATTCCTTTGCCTTAATCGCTTCGTACTCAGCTTCTGTTATCTGAAAACGCTTCATTTCTCATCACCGTTTCCATTATAACATATTCTGACACATTTGAATATCTTTTAGATTGAGAGTAGTATTACTCGCTGAATCCCGGCAGTCCTTCAATCGCATACGCGCGAACAGGGCAGGAATCCGCGCCGACAATCGGCAGCGGCGAATAGCTCATGAAGAACGTATCCTTCTTCAAACATTCAAGGTTTTTAAGCACTTCAAGGAACACACCGTCATACGCCATGATGATATCATGGAAGGGCTTGACATCTTCTTCGCAGTTTTCGATGGACACGCCATCGCCGAAGCCGACGCACTTGACCTTGTGGTCGCGCATCCAGATGGCGGTTTCCGCGTTGATGAACAGACGCTTATCCGCCGGACTGTTGGTCTCCGGCGTAAACGGCGGGAACTTCCAGTTGCTGTCCAGAATGACGATGTCGCCCTCGCGAATGCGATCTCCGCAGGCACGGTCGAGATCCGCGCCGCTGATGTGGCTGTTCGGCTCCAGGAAGTCGATATTGACGTAAATCGCGCGTCCCATAAACGTAGTCAGCGGCAGTTCGCCGACGGACTTGCCATCCTCAAAGTGATGGTACGGACACTCGCAGTGCGTGCCGAGGTGGCTGGTCAAATCCAGCGCGGTATGGAAATCCGGAATCGGTCCGCCGGTGTTATAGCGAATCAGATGGCAGCGGCGGCTTTCGGTTTTCGGGTCAAGCACCTTCGTCAAATCGACGATGCGCAGACCATTCAGTTCATATACGGGTTCCATAGTTCAATTTCTCCTTGTAACGTAATAGTTATTTTAGTTTTTCGGTTTATTCTCCAGGGCATGCACAAGGTTCACCATCGCGCGGTGCGTCGGTGCCGGAACGCCGTTTCGGTCGCTGGCGCGCACAACGCTTCCGCTGATGGTATCGACCTCGCTGCGCCGCCCATCGCGCAAATCCGCATAGATGCTGGTCAGACCGTTCGGGCTTTTCTCGCAGACAGCGCGAACCTCCGCGATTTTCTGTTCCGCGTCAAAGTCTAACCCATCGCCTGCCGCAACCGCCACAGCTTCACGAATCAGCGTTTCGCAAACTGCCCACGCATTCGCGTTCTGCGCAATGTACCCCAGCGGCACCTGCAGGATGCCGGTCAGCACGCTGGCAGATACGTTGGTAAACATCTTCTGCCAAATCAGCTTCTGCACATTCTGCACGCAGTCCGCTTCCAAACCGCAAGCCGTGAACGCCTCCGCAATCGGCTGAAGGCGCGCCGCGTCGCCGGTCAGCACGCCCATATGCGTCACGCCGCTTCCGCCGTGGCGAATTTCGCCCAGTCCCGCAACCGCGCTGTTATGCTGTGTCGTGCCGATAATGACATGGGCGCCATCCACAAGCTGCCTGAGTACGCGCCGCCTTCCGGAATGGTCATGTGGCAGACCATCATGCGTGCATCCAGCGCTTTTGCGAAAAACGTCGCGCGGCGAATCGCCTCCAGCTCTACCCACCACGGGCGTGCTTCATCGAAGCGGGCATAATCCTCGCAGTGTTCAGCCGAAAGCCTGTCGCAGCCCATCTGTGCAATCTCTGCGTTTTCCGCATGAACTGCCAACAGACTGTCCGAACGATGCAGCTTTTTTAAAGCCTCTACCATGTAGCCGTCCGTCATCTGCGGATATTCATCCGTTGCGAAGCACATGAAGCTCTTATACCCAACACAGCCCGCCTCGTCCAGCTCCTCGATTTTATCGATGTTCTTCGGACAGGCACCGCCCCAAAGAGCAAAATCCACAACAGAATGTGCCTCCGCCACCTCACGCTTCATGTTAAAGCGTTCCTTGTCGAGTACCGAAATGCTCGGCAGCGGCATATCCACAATCGTCGTAATGCCGCCCGATGCAGCAGATTTCGATGCACAGAGCCAGTCTTCCCGATAGTTGTACGGGCCTGGATCACTCAAATGTGCGTGCGTGTCAATCATACCCGGCAGAATCATCTTTCCTGCCGCCTGAATAACTTCACAGCCGTCTGTGTCAATCGGACTGTCAGAGATTTGTGCGATCTTTCCGTTCTCAATCAGCAAATCCCCTTGAATCACCCGATCTTCCAGAACAATATTGCCATTTTGAATCAACGTTTTCTTCATATGCTTGCCTTGCCGCCTCGTTTTCTTTATTTTGCCGATTTCTCTGCCTGAATCGGTTTTAGACACATCAGGAAATGACGGTCATAGGTGCTTAACGGCATCAGGAAAAGCTCGCCCTTCGAGTTGCCGCACATGCCGTGCGCACGAATCGGAGAGTTGTAGAAGCCCAGCTGCGCAACCACATTCAGCTCCATATCCATAATCGTCAAACCGCCGCCGCGTTCCGCCGTGTACATATAATCGCCATCCGTCCACAACGCCGTGGGCTGAAGCAGGTTTTCGTTCATATAGCCAAGCACTTCTCCATCTGCGCTGAACACATGGATGCTGTTTGCCTCGCGGTCTCCCACCCACACGCGGTTCATTCGGTCTACCGCGATGCTGTGCGGCACATAGAACTTACCGGGTTCATCCCCCGGACCTCCCCACGTTTTGAGCAGCGTTCCGTCCGGCGCAAAGCGATGAATGGCAGCATTGCCGTAACCATCGCTGACAAAGATATCGCCCTGCGGTCCAACCGCCACGCCCGTCGGACGGTTAAACGGCGGTGCCGCACGCTTGATGGTCTGAATAGACATCCAGAACGACCAGCCCTTATCAAACGCCAAGTCCGTCGCAACAATCTTGCCCTCGCGCATCATTCTGCGCCAGACGTCTTTTTCATAGCCGCTGTCGCTGGGCACACCCAGATTTCCGAAATCACGAATCAGCTCGCCTTCCATCGAAAGCTCGCGAACGACGTGCAGAGCCGTATCTGTGCAAAGCAGCGTGTTGTTGGGCGTAACGCAAAGGCTGTGAACCTCTTTAAAAAGCCCTTTTCCGAAATCACGGACGTAGCTGCCTTCCGCATCCAGCACGACAATCGGTCGATCCGTATCGCGGCTGAACAGGTAGAGATTGTCATCCGTGTCACAGTATCCGCCAGAGTACATCGTGTAATCAAAGCCCGCCGGAAATTTTCCATATTCAGGAATCAGTTCATAGCAAAAACCGTTATGACAGAAAATATTGCGCGCCTCGCGCTCTCTGTCTTCAAAAC
>URJN01000182.1 GCA_900548125.1 uncultured Eubacteriales bacterium | reverse complement strand
GCCCCGCACCCTCGTGCCCGCTGAGCTGGGCAATTCGGATGAAGTCAAGCTGGGTGAGAAGATTCTCATCATCGGCACTCCGCAGGATATCGACCTAGCGGGTTCGGTGTCTCAGGGGATCATCTCCGGCGTCAACCGCTCCCTCACGTCGGCCACCACCCACTACACCGGCCTCATCCAAGTGGATGCCGCGATCAATCCCGGCAACTCAGGCGGCGCGCTGATCAACAGTTTCGGCCAGGTGATCGGCATCAACTCGGCCAAATATATCGATGTCAGCTCGGAGGGCTTGGGCTTTGCCATTTCAATCAATTCCGCCAAGCCGATCATTGACGAGCTTATCCGGGAGGGCAAGATCACCAGCCGCGTCTGCCTGGGCTTTACCGCATATGAGGTCACCGAGGAGATGGCCCGCCGCGACCGGATGCCGATGGGGCTCTATGTCGAATCCTTGCGGCGCGGCAGCGACCTTATCAACAAGGGCGTGCTGGATGTCACCGAGCATCGCGCGCTCAACGAGTTCATGCCCGAGGAAAAGCGGCGCGTTCCGTTCTCCAACATGATTTATATCGGCGACGGGCTGACCGATGTGCCGAGCATGAAGCTGACCAAGCTCAATGGCGGTCATTCCATCGCCGTCTGGCAGGATGACAGCCACGTCAGCGACGAAATGCTGCTGGAAGGTCGTGTGGATTTCACCTCCACCGCCGATTACAGCGCGGGCAGCGAAATGGAAAACATCGTTTTCTCCATCATCGACCAGATTGCCGCGTCAGCAAAAACCGCAAAGATGCACGTTGAAGCATGCGACCGTGCGCACAGAGCGCAGGAGACATAAACAAATGAAGAAAAAACTGCTCGTGCTGGATATCGACGGCACGCTGACCAACACCCGCAAGGAAATTACGCAGAAAACCCGCGATGCGATTTTGAAAATCGAGTCCATGGGACATTATGTCGCGCTGGCTTCCGGCAGACCGACCGGCGGACTGCGCATGTTCTTGGATGAGCTGGATTTCCCCAAATACGGCAATTACACCATCAGCTACAACGGCGCGTGCGTTTCCAACGCGCAGACCGGCGAGGTCGTCTATAAGAATGTTCTGCCGGACTACGTCGCGCCGTGGATGCTCGATTATGCCCGCGAGCATGATTTGGGCATGTGTACCTATGACGGGCTTGATTTCCTCTGCCCCACGCGGATGGATCGCTATCTGGAGCGCGAAGCGAGAATCAACCACTTCAACGAGGTTCTGATTGATAATCTCGACGCCTATCGAAACATCGATCTGTTCAAGGTACTGCTGACCGCGCCGCCGACGCGCGCGGAGGAGCATCAAAAACGCCTTGCCCGCCGCTTCATCGGCAGGCTGAGCATCTATCGGAGCGAGCCGTTCTTCATTGAGGTCATGGCGCGTGGCGTAGACAAGGGCGCAGCCATTGCCGGACTGATTGAACGGCTCGGGCTGGAGCGCGAGGACGTCATCGCCTGCGGCGACGGACTGAATGACCTGTCGATGATTCGGTATGCCGGTCTGGGCGTCGCTATGGCAAACGCCCAGCCGGAGGTCAAGGAAGCCGCGGACGTCGTCACCCTCAGCAACGATGAGGACGGCGTCGCCGAGGTCATCGAGCGATACATCCTGAACGCCTGAGCGCGCGAAGGCTGAAAAAGAGCGTAAGCCCCTGCGCCGCCGCCAGCGAAACCACCGCGCCCCAGAGCGCGATTTTCGGAATCAGGCAGTAAACCGCCGTCACTGCCGTCAAGCTGGATGCAAGGGATATCTTGAGCGACGTTTTCTGCAATCCGAGCGCATTCATCATGCCGCCGCAGACGTGGTTCATCGCCATCACCGGCACAAGCGGACAGGCGGCGCGCAGCAGCGGCAGCAGTGCCGCCTGCTTATAAAATACGTTGGCAATCAGCGGCGCAAAAACGAATACGCCCGCCATCGCGCCGCACCCGACCAGCAGCGTCGCCGCGAGCATACGTCTGGACAGACAGGCAAGGGGCTTGCCCTCCGCCTGCATGCGCGTCAGCTCCGGCGACGCCGCCATGCTCAGGCTGCACACGATAAACGACGGAAGCATCAGCACAGGCTTGAGCATGCCGTGAAATATGCCGAGGCTCGCCATCGCCTGTTCCGCCGAAAAGCCAAAGAGCCGAAGCCGTGCCGGAATGAGCGATGCGTTCACCGTCTGCATCAGCGCGGAAACAAGCCGCATGCCTGTCAGCGGCAGGGCAAGCGCAAGCAGCTCTCTGAAAATGGGGCGTCTCGCTCCCTCTCCCCGCCTGAATAGCGTCCGCAGGCTGACGGTCAAAATCAGCAGGAAGCCCGCCGTTTCTCCGGCAAGAGCCGCCGCCGCGGGAATCGCGGCAACCAGCGTCAACGGCATGCCGCGCAAGCCATAGACCAGCCGGACGCAGAGCAGCACCCGAACCACCTGCTCAAGCAGTTCTCCGGCGGCAGGCGCAATCGGCTTTCCGACGCCATAGGCATAGCCGTTCAGCACGCAGGACACACCGAGGATTGGGATGCACGGCAGGTACAGCAGCAGAGCAGGCATCGTCCTCATATCGCCCAGCCATGCACAGAGCGCTTCTCTCCACCGGAAAGCGAGCAGCGCAAGCATCAGGCTGACAACCAGCGAAAGTGCCGCCGCACACCGCAGGGTGCGCACCCGTCTGCCTTCACTCTCCTTCGCGCTCATGCGGGTGACAGCCGCCGGAAGACCGGAAACGACCGGCGTAATGAGCAGCATCTGTGCGCTCTGCGCCAGCTCGCAAATCCCCATCGCCTGCGCGCCCAGCTCGCGCGAAAGCCAGATTCGAAGCAGAAAGCCCAGCGACCGCACCACAAAATGCGAGCAGCTGAGGAATATCGTCTTTTTGACCAGCGAACGCACGTCTTCATCACCCGTGGAAGGTATGCGCTCAGCGAATGGATTAGACCGGGGGGACGAGGAGGGTACGCGAGGGTTACGTCGGGTTGCCACCCGAACCCGCCTGAGGGATTTCATCCCTCAGGCTCCCTTCTTCCGCTTCGCGGCAGTTTCAATATATTTATCCTCAGCTGTCGCTTTGCGACAGCGTAGCAAGGGTCAAGGGAACTTCGTTCCCTTGTGGGGTTTGGGGCAAAGCCCCAAGCGTCTTCCCAATCGTTCTCCCCTCTTTCCCCCATCGTCTTAAAAAGGAGTTATCATGTTCGATAAATGGGATCATCGTTTTATGGAAATGGCGCAGCTTGTTTCCACTTGGGCAAGCTGCTATCAGCAGGAGCGTAAGGTCGGCGCGGTCATCGTCAAGGATAAGCGCGTCATGACCACCGGCTATAACGGTGCGCCGTCCGGCGTAAAGACCTGCGTCGAGCGCGGCGAGTGCCTGCGCAAAAAGCTGGGCATTCCCTCCGGCACGCGCCATGAGATGTGCTATGCCGTCCACGCAGAGCAAAACGCCATCATTCAGGCGGCGAAGCTCGGCGTCAATATCGACGGCTCGACGCTCTACTGCACCCATCAGCCCTGCATCCTCTGCGCCAAGATGATCGTCAACGCCGGCATCGTCCGCGTTGTTTATCACAGCGGCTATCCGGACGACTTCGCTTTGGATATTTTCAAAGAAGCGGGCGTCAAGGTCGAATGCTACACTGAGTAACAGGAGGAACGAACATGCCGCGTCTTTACGTCGTCGCAACGCCGATCGGCAACCTTTCCGATATCAGCCCCCGTGCGCTGGAAACGCTGAAAAACTGTGCGCTGATTGCCGCGGAGGATACGCGGGTCACCCGTGCCCTGCTCAATCATTTCGGCATCGACACGCCCTGCGTATCCAACCATCAGCACAACGAAGAAAACCGCGCCGCGCCGCTCATCGAGCGCATGCTCTCCGAGGACATCGACGTCGCCGTCGTCACCGACGCAGGCACGCCCTGCATCAGCGACCCCGGCAGCGTGCTCGTCCACGAAGCGGCACAGGCAGGCATCGAGGTGCTTGCCGTTCCGGGCGCGACCGCCATGGCAAGCGCGCTTTCCGTCAGCGGGTTTGACACGCGGGAGTTCGCCTTTTATGGCTTTCTTCCCCGCCAGAAGAAGGATCTCGAAGAAAAGCTGCTTTCCATCGCCCGAAGCGGTGTGCCGATTGCCGTCGCGCATGAATCGCCGCACCGCGTCATTGATTTGGTGCGCGTGATTGCCGCGACCCTGCCCGGATGCCGAATCAGTGCCAGCTGCGACCTGACCAAGCTCTATGAAAAAACCATCCGCGGCACGGCGGACGAGGTTCTCGCCATGCTGCTCGCCAACGAAAAGGCGGAAAAGGGCGAGTACTGTCTGGTGCTGGATCTGCATGACGTCCATCTCGCCGAGCAGCAAGCCGCGCCGAACGCCAGTCTGGAAGCACGAATTTTTGAGCTGATGTTCTCCGGCAAGGACATGCGGGAAGCAGGCGACGTCCTGATGGCGCAGGGCGAAAAGCGCAACGACGTCTACCGTGCGCGGACTGCCGTACAGCGGTTTCTTGAGTCGCTGTATGAAGATGACGAGGAATAACCCCATTCCCCGATGTCGAGTATTCTATCCAATTTCATATGAACGGCTGTTCTCTCTAATGAGAGAATGGCTTTTTATTTGCTCTGCGTTTCTTATTCCGAAAAATTTCGCACATCCTCTTGACAAGGCGTTTCCGCTCCTTTATAATGTATTTTGTTAGTTTAATCTAACTAAATACAAATGCGGTTTGACGCATTTTCTTAAACTCACGGGTTAGAATAAGCTAACAATATGAAGAAGGAGTTTTGCCCATGTCGCTCCAGCCCGCTTT
>URJN01000181.1 GCA_900548125.1 uncultured Eubacteriales bacterium | reverse complement strand
AGACGGCGCATGTTCGCGCTGGCAGGATGTGATTGGGCAGGCGAGGTCTGCTTCAAGGAAGGAGAAGAACTGAGCCTTTTGATGGATGGAGAGCGGCTGACCGTAGAGGCACCGGATATTTCGGCGGCGGCAAGAGGATTGTTTCTGGCGGCGTGCGCCCTTCGGGACGGCAAGAACGTTCCGGAGCTGCATCAGAGAAGGCATATCGCATCCTGCGGCATGATGCTGGATATGTCCCGCGGAGGCGTGATGACGGTGGAAGCGGTCAAAGGGATGATCGACGCGCACGCGGCACTGGGGCTGAACCTGATGATGCTCTATACCGAGGACACCTATACCGTGCCGGAAGCACCCTATCTGGGCTATCTGCGTGGGCGATATACGGAAAAAGAGCTTCGCGAGATAGACGATTATGCGGCAGAGTCCGGCGTGGAGCTGGTTCCCTGCGTGCAGACGCTGGCGCATCTGGAACAGTTCCTGCAATGGGACGTCAATCGGGATATCAAGGATAACGACTGCGTGCTGATGATTGACGAGCCGAAAACGTATGCGTGGATTCGCGCGGCACTGACCGCGCTTCGCCGCTGCTTCCGAACGAATCGTATTCATATCGGCATGGACGAAGCACACGGCGTCGGGCTTGGCGAGTATTATCAGAAGCATGGCGCGGTCAATCGGTTTGAGTTGCTGAACCGCCATCTGAATCGGGTCGTGGATATCTGCAAGGAGCTGGGATTCAAGCCCATCATGTGGAGCGATATGTTCTATCGCCTTGGTTCTAAGAACAACGATTATTATGACACCGACGCTGTCGTACCGGAGTCCGCCATCGCACAGATTCCGGATGTGGCACTATGTTACTGGGATTACTACCATACGGATGAGCAATTCTACGCGGGCATGCTGGAAGGTCATCGGAAGATGGGCAAGGAAGTGGTTTTTGCGGGCGGTATATGGACATGGTCGGGTATCCTGCCACATGTCCGCAAGACGAACGCGACGATGTATCCCGCGCTGCGCGCCTGCCTGAAGGCGGGAATCGGAACGGTGCTGGCGACCTCGTGGGGCGATGACGGATGCGAAACGGATTATCGGCTCGCGCTCAATCAGCTTCCGATTTATTCCGAACATGTGTGGATGGGAGAGGACTGCACGCGCGCAGAGGTCGAGCGAATGGGCGAAAGGCTGACGGGTCTATCGGAGGCCTGTTTCAATGCGATGGGCGCGTTCTATGCGGATGATGAAGACCGACGTCCGGGCAAGGGACTGTTCTATTGCGACCCTCTGTATCCTCTGACGGAAGGCTTGTGGGATTTGACCGGTTATCGGGAAGACTTGGAGGAAGGCGTCAAAACGCTGGAGCGGCATCTTGATGATTCGCGCTGTGAGTACGCATGGCTGGCGATGCGCATTGCGCTGGAGAAGCTGAATTGGGTGAACGAACTGCGTCCGGCGTATCTGCGCGGCGACAAGGCTGTCGTGCTGGCAATGGCAAACGAAAAGCTGCCTGCGATGCGCGAATTGTATGTGAAGATGATGTCTGTCTGGCGTGAGCAATGGGAGAGCGGACGCAAGCGCAATGGCTGGGAGACGATTTGCGCGCGTCTGGGTGCTGTGATTGCCCGTCTGGATGATGTACAGCGAATTCTGCTCCGCTGGGCGGACGGAACGATTGAGCGCGTGGAGGAATTGGATGAAACGCCGCTTCCCGCCAGCCGCCTCTGCGGACGTCAGGATTACCACACGATGAGTTTCCCGCAGTTCCGCTGAGGGATGCGCTTACAGCGGAGATAAACCATTCGCTCGTGCGGCGGTCGATCTTACACAATTGCCTATACGTTATAAAATGCTCTCAGCAGCTATGCCGGGAGCATTTTTCTATATGGATTACATGTGCGCGCTAAAGAACGCATGCAGCAGCTGATTCGCGGCTTCTTCAACAGATGCTTTGAGCTTTATGGAAGCTGAATATCTTTATTGATTCGGAATACCGTTCATAATGCCCTGACGAATCAGCGAATCTGCCAGAACTGCCATTCCTTCGGCGGATTCAGCGCAATCCCGATGCAGCCACGTTCTGAGCAGACCGACAAAGCCCAGCGCGCCAAAGGCATAGCGGTATTCAAACTCGGCTTCATTATGGACATAGCCATGAAGCCACTCTGTGCGCAGCTTTTCCTGAATCACGTCGCTGAGCTTCTGCAAGAACTTGATATCGCCGTTATCGCTCAACAGAACCCGACAGATATCCTTATTTTCCGCGACGATGCGGAAAACATCGACCAGCACGGGGCGGATATGGGTCAAAACCGGCTCGCCCTGATGCGAAAGAATGACGGCGTTGAGCTGTTCGAAAAGCTCTTCTTCCAGCTGTTCGAGCAGATCGAAGATATCTCGGTAGTAGAGATAGAACGTCCCTCGGTTGACGTCAACCAAATCTGCCAGCTCGCGCACGGTGATATCCTTCACCTGCTTATGCTGCATCAATTCAATCAGTCCCTGACTGAGCAGCTTCTTGGTTCGTCGAACGCGGCGATCTTCTTTCTTTTCCGTAACGGTTTCCGTTTTCATTTCTTTCATGTTTATAAGCGCCTCTTTTTTCAACACATTTTGATTTTGTGTTTATTTTTGTTCATTTCTCTGTTTTCTGTTCGATGAGTGAACTGACCTCGAAAAACTGTATATTGATTTTCATCACCAGCACTATTATACTATCCATCGTTGATAAAGTCAACACGATGTTCAATAATCAAATGCAGTTCAAAAGGAGGAACTCTTGTGAACCGATTTGCAAGGTGGGTAGTCAAACACCGTATCGTCGTAGTCATCATCTGCTTGGCACTGATGATTCCGTCCGTACTCGGCATGGTATCCACTCGGGTCAAATATGACCTTCTGTATTATTTGCCGGAGGATTTGGACACCATCAAGGGACAGAACATCCTGATGGAGGACTTTGGCAAAGGCGCGTTTTCGCTGTGCATCACCGAGGGATTAAACGAAGTCGAGCAATCCGATTTGGAGGAAACCATTCGTCAGATTCCTCATGTAGATACGGTGATCGGCTATGCTTCCGCGCTGCACGGATCCATTCCCTCCGAAATACTGCCGGATGATGTGCGCGAACGTTTTGAAAACGGAAAGGATCGCATCATCGCCGTTTTCTTCGATGACACGTCCTCCGCAGAGGGAACGATGGAAGCCATCACCGAAATCCGCAGGGTTGCGGGGGAGAAGTGCTTCGTTTCGGGTCTTTCCGCCGTCGTTACCGATACCAAGGCGTTGGTCGAGGAGCAGGAAGGCACCTACGTTGCCATCGCGGTTGCGCTTTGCTGCGTCGTGCTGATGCTGACGATGGATTCGTTCCTGCTTCCGCTGATTTTCCTCTGCTGCATCGGCGTTTCCATTCTCTGGAATATGGGCAGCAATTACCTCATGGGTGAGATTTCTTACATCACGAAGGCTGTCGCGGCGGTGCTTCAGCTGGCTGTTACGCTGGATTACTCCATTTTCCTCTGGCACAGCTATAAAGAGCAGAAGTCGCTTTGCAGCGACCGCGATGAAGCCATGGCAGCGGCAATCGGGCAGACGTTCTCATCGATTGTCGGCAGCAGCCTGACGACGGTTGCGGGCTTCGTCGCCATCTGCTTCATGAGCTTTACGCTCGGACGCGATCTCGGCATCGTCATGAGCAAGGGTGTTATCCTCGGCGTGCTGGGTACGGTGACGCTGCTCCCGTGCGTCATCCGCATGATGGATACGCTGATTACCAAGACTTCGCATAAGCCGCTCCTGCCGAGTGTGGCGAACATCAGCCGTTTCGTCGTGAAGCATTACAAAGTGTTTTGCGTATTGGCAGTCGTGCTGTGCATCCCCGCTTTCTACGGTTACAGCAACGTGAATGTCTATTATGACATGAGCTCGTGCCTGCCGGAAGATCTCCTGTCTGTTCAGGCAAATGAAAAGCTCTCCGATGACTTTGATGTTTCCACCAACCATCTGGTTCTGATTGATTCTGACGTATCGCAGAAGAATGTAATCGACATGACCAATGAGTTCAAGCAGGTGGACGGCGTGCAGGATGTGCTGTCGCTGGACAGCCTGCTGGGAAGCAACATTCCGGAAATGATCCTCCCGCCCGACGGAATCAGCCTGCTCAAGAGCGACAATTATCAGATGATGCTGATTTCCTCGTCCTACGTTATTTCCTCCGACGCGGTCAATCGGCAGATTGATGAGCTGAATGCCATCCTCAAGAAATATGACGAGGGCGGCATGCTGATTGGCGAAGCACCCTGCACGAAGGATTTGATCAGCTGCACCGACCGCGACTTTAAGGTTGTCAGCGTCATTTCCATCGCCGCGATTTTCGTCATCATTGCGCTGGTGCTCAAGTCGTTCTCTCTGCCGATTCTGCTGGTCGCCATGATTGAGCTGGCTATTGCGCTTAACCTGTGCATTCCGTATTTCACGGGGACGACGCTTCCGTTTGTCGGACCGATTCTGATTTCGACCATTCAGCTTGGCGCGACAGTCGATTACGCCATCTTGATGACCACACGGTATAAGCAGGGCAGAATGGCTGGCAAGAGCAAAAAGGAAGCGGTCGGCGAAGCAACGGCTGCGTCTGCACAGTCCATTCTGGTCAGTGGCGTCAGCTTCTTCGCCTCGACCTTCGGCGTAGGTCTTTATTCCAACATTGATATCATTTCTTCGATGTGCAGCCTGATTGCCCGCGGCGCGCTTTGCTCGGTAGCGGTCGTTCTGTTCCTGCTGCCGTCGATGCTGCTGCTCTGCGGCCAACAGACATACGCAGACCGATTTCACGGGT
>URJN01000180.1 GCA_900548125.1 uncultured Eubacteriales bacterium | reverse complement strand
AGCGGGGAGAACGAGCCTTCCCGCAGAAGCAGATGATACAGACAGGAAATAATCAGCTTGCGGTCGAGCTGCGGCTTGGCAAAGAGAACGCCTACGCGCCCGCCCAAAAGCGAACCGAGCATGGATTCCGCTTTCATCAGCGGCAGGCGCGCATGCAGTTCGTCACGCAGAACGGCAAAGGTCAGCGTCTGCGCAGGCTCGATTTCCGCAATCTGTGCGCAAAGCTCACATCCCCGCAGGAAATAGTCGATGACATCTGCCTTTTCGGGCAAATCCTCTTCCAGCAGGGAGAAGAACGGCGCAGCACTTTCCCGCGTGCGGGTCAGCGCGTTGGAATGCGCAAGAACGGTTTCCAGCTGGGTCAGCCGGATGACATAATCCTGTGCGCGGGCATACAGCCCCTGCGCATCGACGGCTTCAAACGTATAGCGCACGCCGCGAACGCGCCCAAAGGCGCGCATGGTGTCGTTATAGCCCAGTGTCTTGTTCCGCGCAGTCAAAGCGTTATCCAGCGTCAGCAGCCCGCCCAGCGGATGTGATGCGCGGATATAGGTGATATTCGGGCGTCGGTCGTACTGCGAATGGGAGCGGTGCTTGCCGATGTCAATGGCGATAATCTCCCGCGCGCCGCCGCGCACAGCCATTTCGACCGGCGTGTTGTCGCAGAAGCCGCCGTCTATATAGCGGTCGCCGCCAATCTGCGTCATCGGGAAGATGGGGAAGCAGGAGGCACTCGCCATCAGCCAGTCATGCAGCGTGCCGGATTCCATATCGTCAAGACGCTTTTCAATCATCGCCAGCGACGGAAATTTGGTCGTGACCAGACCGAGCTTGACGCCGCTGCGACGGATGGCGTCCTCGTGAATAATCTTTTTGAGGATATCCATCAGCGGCGTGACGTCCATGCCCTTCTTCTGCGCATACCGCGTGATAAATTCCAGCAGCTTTTCCGGATGGTCGAATATGTTTTCCGCGTCGTCCGCGATGGCAAGGCTTTCCTCGCTCACGACGTCGCTCAGGCGGATGGAGGACCAGAGTGCTTCCGCGGTCGTCATATCGTCCTGCGCGTACATTGCGGCATTCAGCGCACCGACGGATGTACCGTACACGCTTCCCGCCCGTATGCCCAAATCGTTCAGCGCGGCGATTGCGCCGATTTCATAGGCACCCTTTGCGCCGCCGCCGCCGAGGACGAGCGCAGTTTCAGAGGGAATCAGCGTCCGCATCAGTCACGAACCTCAATCTTCGCCATATCCGCCAGCATTTCAGCCGTTTTTTCGATGCCCATCAGCGCGGAGTTGATGCAGACGTCGTAGTTCTGCGCCTTGCCCCACTTCTGATCCGTATAGCGGAAATAGTGGTTTCCGCGCTCCTTGTCGGAATTGTTGAGGGCCTTGAGCGCATCGGCTTCGTTCAGGTGATGCAGCTCCATGATGCGCTTAACGCGCACCTCCTGCGGCGCGTGGATAAAGACATTGATGGTGTTTTCGCGGCCGGCAAGGATGTAGTCGGCACAGCGTCCGACGATGACGGCACTCTCCTTGGCAGCGATATCGCGGATGACCTGCGCTTCGGAAATGAAGATGGATTCCGACAGCGGCAGATACTGACCGGAGAAGAAGCCGTTGGAGTAAGCGGCAGACGCGGCGAGATTCTGCATCCAGCCGCTGCGCACGCGCTGCTCATTGTTGGCGATGAATTCATCGGACAGACCGCTCTTCTGCGCGGCGAGGGTAATGAGGTTCTTATCGTAGAAATTGATGCCGAGGGTCTTGGCGACGATTTCACCGATCTGGCGTCCGCCGCTGCCGTATTCACGGCCAATGGTAATGATAAGGGAATTGCTCATCAAGATGACCTCCTTCTCTTTGGGGCTTGCTTTATTATAACACAATTCGACGGTTTTGCGAGAGTAAAATTGACAAGGCGCACGCCTTGCAGGATGGGGCGCAGAGAAGAACGGGGTGAAACCGGAGGTTTGAGTTTTCGGGCGGGTTGTGATAGAATAGGGCAAAACCGCAAGGGAGATGGAACGGATGACCATCAGATTATATCAGCAGAATGTGGATCAATTGGATTTTTCCGCGGTTGTTGTCAGCTGCGAAAAAAGAGACGGCGGCTATGCCGTTGTACTCGATCAGACCGCGTTTTTTCCGGAGGGCGGCGGACAGGGCGCAGACCACGGCACGCTGGATGATGTACGGGTTTTGGATGCGCACGAGAAGCGGGGCGAGGTCGAGCATTTGACCAGTGCGCCGCTTGAGGTCGGGCGCGAGGTGCATGGGCATGTAGACGGTGTGCGGCGGCTGGACATGATGCAGCAGCACAGCGGTGAGCATATGTTCTCCGGTCTGGTACACGGCATTTTTGGTTATGACAATGTGGGCTTTCATATCGGCACGGAAGCGGTGACGATGGATTTTAACGGTCCGCTGACCGAGGAGGACGTGCATCGCGTCGAGCTGCTGGCGAATCAGGCGATTTGGCGCGACCAGCCGATTGAGGTATTCATACCGTCCCGCGAGGAGCTGGCGAATATCGAATACCGGAGCAAGAAAGAGATTGACGGCGATGTGCGCATTGTCCGCATCGAGGGCGTGGATACCTGCGCCTGCTGCGGCACGCATGTACACAGAACCGGAAGCGTCGGACAGATTAAGGTCATCGGCGTGCAGAAGTATAAGAGCGGTGTGCGCGTGTCCATCCTCTGCGGCAGGCGTGCGCTGGAGGAAGAAAACGCCGTGCAGGAACAGGCGAAGAAGGTGGGCAATACGCTTTCCGTTCCGATATCAGAGCTTTCGGGCGCGGTTGAGCGCATGCTCGGAGAGCGCGACAGCCTGCGTGCGCAGAACGACGCGCTGGGCATGCGCGTTTTCTCGCTGATGGCTCAGGGGGAAATGGACAAGGCTGTGCGTGTCGCTGCCTGCAATGTTCTCCCCACTTCCCAAGCGCGCAAAGCCGCCGGCATGCTTGCCGACGGCGCAAAGGCGGCACTTGTGCTTCTGCCGCGCGAGGGAGGGTGGAGCTTTGCGCTTTCTTCTGCGACGGAGGATATCCGCCCTGCGACCCGTGCGCTCTGCGAAGCGTTCGGCGGGCGCGGCGGCGGTCCGAAGGACATGACGCAGGGCGTTTTGAACGGCGGAACGGCGGAAGAAGTAAGAGAAAAGCTGGAATCCCTGATGGAATAAAAGCGGGTTGAACCGTCATGTTCACGAAGGGCTGCATCGCTTTCCTCATATGTGAAAGGGACTGCGCATATGCTCTTTTGAAGCAATAACTGCATAAAAAATTTGCTCTCGGCGGCTGTGCGGAGAGCAAATTTTTGTATCGGTTACGCATTGTTTCCGAGGTTAAGGTGCGTATGCAGCGGAGTCTGTTCTTGATGAACGATAAAAAAAGAAATCCGAACCCAACGGTAGATGAGTTCGGATTTCTTGGGTTTGGTGGAGCATAGGAGATTCGAACTCCTGACCCCAACACTGCCAGTGTTGTGCGCTACCAACTGCGCTAATGCCCCGTTAACAAAGATTATTATAGCACAGCTCGGAGAGGATTGTCAACAAAATTCTGAAAATTGCGAGGCTAAAAAAGAAAAACGGCTTGATTAACGGCGAGCGTTGTGTTATAAACATGTGAGCTGTAAGCTGAGAAAAAAGCTGCTGAAAGATGGAGCAAAAGACGATGAAAAATAAGCATGAGATTAGCATGACATCCGGCTCGCTGACGAAGAATATTCTGCTGTTCAGCCTGCCGCTGATGATGTCTCAGATTTTGGAAGTGCTTTTTAACCTGAGCGATATTGCTGTGGCAGGAAAGTTTGCCGATTATCGGGCATTGGGATCGGTTGGCTCGACGACCCTGCTCGTATCGCTGTTTACAGGTTTCCTTATTGGGCTTGGAAGCGGCATCAATGTCTGCGTGGCGCACAAGCTCGGGCTGGAGGATGAAGAAGGAGCCAAAACGACGGTATGCTCGTCGGCACTCATCAGCCTGATTGTCGGATTGATTGTGGGCGTAATCTGCAACTTATTTGCCGAACCGTTTTTGAAGCTGCTGGGTACGAAGGACGAGTTGATTGACGGCGCGGTATTATATTTGAAGATTTATTCGCTGGGCATGCCGATTATGGCGATTTATAATTTCGGCAACGGCGTACTCAGTGCGGCGGGCGAAACGAAAAAGCCGCTTTTTTATCTGACCATTGCGGGCATGCTGAATGTCATTCTGAATTTGTTCTTTGTGATTGTCTGCCATCGCGCGGCGGACGGCGTGGCGATTGCCAGCGTCATGGCGCAGACATTGTCCGCGTTTTTGGTGGTACGCCATCTGCTAAAAAGAACGGACGGATGTGCGCTCAAGCTCTCCCGAAGATATATCAAGCGGAAGACCTGCATGGATGTACTCGGCATGGGCATTCCTGCCGGTATCCAGAATGCGATTTTTGCTGTTGCGAATTTGTTTGTACAGAGCGGCGTAAATACGTTTGATGCGGTGATGGTTTCGGGCAACTCTGCCGCAGCCAATGCGGATACGCTGATTTACAACGTAATGGCGGCGTTCCACACGGCGTGCGCGAGCTTTGTCAGCCGAAACTGGGGAGCAGGCAACCGCAAGCGCATGATGAAAAGCTATCTGGTCAGCCTGAGCTATTCGTTTATATCGGGTGCTGTTTTGGGCGGGCTGCTGCTGGCGTTCGGAACGCAGTTCCTTTCTTTTTTTGCCAATGAACCGGAGGTCATCGCGGCGAGTATGGAGCGCATCAAAATCATGGGTTGGTCATATGCCTTCAGCGCGTTTATGGACTGCACCATCGCGGCTTCCCGCGGCATGGGCAAGAGCGTTGCGCCGACGGTCATTGTGATTTTGGGTTCGTGTGTGTTCCGTGTGATTTGGGTCTACACGATTTTCGCCTATTTCGGAACGATCAGCTCGCTCTACCTGCTTTATAT
>URJN01000179.1 GCA_900548125.1 uncultured Eubacteriales bacterium | reverse complement strand
ATGCCCATGCCGAACGCCGTTTCCAGCTTCTTGGAAACGCCCAGGAACGGGCAGATGCCATAGAAGCGGGACATCGCAAAGTTATTGACGAAGATAGACCCAATCAGGATCGTAAGAATTTGATTCATATTCCTTCCTCCTTACGCCTTCTTGGGCAGCAGCTTGTTCATCAGCGCAAGCGTCAGACCCAGTACGATAAAACCGCCGGCAGGCTTGACGAGAATCCCCATCGGCAGATAGCTCTCCGGCATCACCTGCATGCCGAAGAACGTGCCAGAGCCCAGAATCTCACGGATCGAGGAGATCAGCGTGATGGCGAGCGTGAAGCCCAGACCCATACCCAGACCATCCACCACAGAAGCAAGCGGCTTATTCTTGAAAGCAAACGCTTCCGCACGACCGAAGATGATGCAGTTCACGACGATCAGCGGAATGAACACGCCCAAAGACGCGTCCAGCGCAGGCAGGAACGCCTTGATCAGCAGCTGCACGATCGTAACAAAGGTCGCAATAACCACGATGAACGCCGGAATACGGATCTCATCGGGAATCGCCTTGCGCAGAAGAGAAATAACCAAGTTAGAGAAAATCAGAACAAAAGTAACCGCCAGACCCATGCCAATACCGTTGCTTGCCGCCGTTGTGATAGCAAGCGTCGGGCACATGCCCAGCACCATACGGAACGTGGGGTTCTCGTCGATGATGCCGTTCATGAAGATTTTTCCATATTTCTTCATTTACTGCACCTCCTTAGCAGCCTGCTTGAGCGCGTCATTGATGGCGTTGCTCGTCAGCGTCACGCCGCTCTTTACGTCGATCTGCGCCGTCGCGATGTCCTGACCCACCAGCGCATCAAAGATGCTCTGATCGGCAATCAGATCAGCGCCGAAGCCCGGCGTTTCGTTGCTTTCCGGCACAGTCACGGATACGATCTTACCGTTTTCGTCAACCGCAATGGCGACCTTGATCGGATACATACCCGTCACGTCGTATACGGTCGCTTCAGCGGCAGACTCATCGGCAGCCTCGGGCTTGCACGCGGCAGCAGCCTGCTTGAGCGCATCGTTGATCGCGTTGCTCGTCAGCGTCACGCCAGCTTTTACGTCAATCTGCGCCGTCGCGATGTCCTGACCAACCAACGCGCCAAAGACGCTCTGGTCAGCGATCAGGTCAGCGCCGAGACCCGGCGTTTCGTTGTTCTCCGGAACGGATACGGACACGATTTTGCCGTCCCCGTCAACCGCGATTCCAACCTTGAACGGAGCAAAGCCCGTCACATCATACATGGTCAGCTCGGTAGCAGCCGCTTCATCAGCGGTCGGCTCGGCAACCGGTTCGGCGGTCGGTTCAACGGTCGCCTCAGCGATAACGATTCCGTTCGCAGCAGCAGCCTGCTTGAGCGCATCGTTAATCGCGTTGCTCGTCAGCGTCACGCCGCTCTTCACGTCGATCTGCGCCGTCGCGATATCCTGACCCACCAGCGCATCAAAGATGCTCTGATCCGCGATCAGGTCAGCTCCAAGGCCCGCCGTCTCGTTGTTCTCCGGAACAGACACGGACACGATCTTGCCCTCGCCGTCCACGGCAATTTCAACCTTGAACGGAGCAAAGCCGGTCACGTCATATGCCTTTGCCTCACCCTCAGCAGCACCGCCGAAAGCAGCAGCGGCCTGAGAAAGCGCGTCGTTAATCGCGTTGCTCGTCAGCGTCACACCGCTCTTCACGTCGATCTGTGCCGTCGCGATGTCCTGACCCACCAGCGCATCAAACACACTGGTATCCGCAATCAAGTCAGCACCGAAGCCAGCCGTTTCGCTGTTCTCCGGAACAGTTACAGACACAATCTTGCCATTGCTGTCCACGGTGATTTCAACCTTGAACGGGGCAAAGCCGGTCACGTCATAAGAAGCCGTCGTGGTCTCAACCGCAGCCTCTTCCTCCGCGTCGCCGCCGTTTGCAGCCGCAGCCTCGGCAAGAACAGCTTCCTTATCGCCCGCATGCGGCTCAATGCCAAGCGTATTCTTGGTGTAAACGAGCATCTGCTCCACCGCATTGACAAACGCGGTGGAAGAAATGGTCGCGCCCGCGATTGTATCCACATCGCTGCGCAGCGTATCCGGATCGGCAGCGATTGCGATGAACTGCTCCTTGAAAGCATCATCGCCAACGCGGCTGCCCAGACCCTGCGTTTCCTGAAGGGAACCGACGTAGGTCTGCGTCACATAACCATCAATGCTCACACCGAGGGTGATCGGAATCTCTCCGCCATAGCCCTGCGGGTTCGCCGTGAGCGCATAGCCCTTCACATTGCCGTCAGCATCCTTGCCGGCGAAAATCTCGTCCAGCACGCTGTCGTCGGCAAGACCTTCATATTCGATCTGCTCATATTCGCAGCCGGGCAGGACCGTTTTCAGAGCCGCCATCTTAGACGCAAGCTTCTGCTTCTCGATCGGGTCCTTGGTCACTTCGTTTGTCAAAGCGAGCAGCACGGAGGCAACAAACGCAAAGATGAACAAACGGAGCGCAAGCTTCACAATATCACCCATTACTTCTTGACCTCCCCAAAGCTCTTATGACCCGTCACACGCTCGATCAGCGGAGAGCAGACGTTCATCAGCAGGATGGCGTAAGAGCACCATTCCGCCGGAGTCTTCTTGCAGAAACGGAAGACAAACAGCAACAGACCGCAGCCGATGCCGAATACGATCTTGCCCTTGCCCGTCGCCGGAGAAGACGAGTAATCCGTCGCCATGAAGAACGCGCCGAGAATCAGACCGCCGGACAGCACCTGATACAGCGTGGCATTCACGTCAAAGCCCGTCGCCAGCAGGTAGCAGACCGTAAACGTGCCGATAAATGCAACCGGAATATGCCAGGAAATGACCTTGCGGACAAAGAGGTAAGCCGCACCGATGAGCAGCGCCAGCTTGCAGGTCTCACCGATCGTTCCGGGAATGTTGCCCAGGAACAGCTGCGTCAGCGTATAATCACCCGCAACCGTCGCGCCGATCGGCGTAGCGGAAGCAACAGCATCCACGCCGACGAAGCTGCCGAACGCGGGCTTGGCGAACGTGTTCATCAGGCTCGCCCAAGACAGCGCCAGAATCGCACGGGCGGCGAGCGCCGGGTTGATGAAGTTCTGACCGATGCCGCCGAAAATCATCTTGCACAGCAGGATGGCAATCACAGAACCGATGACCGGCATCCAGTACGGCACGGTGGAAGGCAGGTTCATCGCCAGCAGCATGCCGGTGACAACCGCGCTGAAATCACCAATGGTGTTGCGGGTATGAGAAGCCTTGCAGTAAAGCCACTCGCTCAAAACCGCAGCCGCGACAGACAATGCGAGGATCACCGCCGAACGATAGCCGAAAAACAGCACGCCGGCAACTGCAGCAGGCAGCAGCGCAATGCAGACATCCTGCATGATGCGTGCGGTCGTGACATTATCGCGCAGATGCGGAGAAGACGAAATCACATACTTGGACATTTTAACGTTCCTCCGTATACATTAAGACTTTTTGGGTTTCGAGCGGGCGATCGCCTTTGCCACACGGCAGCTCTGCGTCAGCTGGCGCTTTGCCGGGCAGGCATATGTGCAGCTGCCGCACTCCATGCAGTTCATGGCGCCTGCGGCAATCGCGCCGTCATAGTCACCATGGCGAACCAGCGAATCAATCTTCGCCGGAGCGAGCTTCATCGGGCAGGCACGCATGCAGCGACCGCAGCGAATGCACGCGGATTCCTCCGCGGAAATCGCCTCTTCGCCCAGCGCAAGGAAGCCGCCGAAGTTCTTGGTGATCGGCAGATTGAGCGTCGGAACAGCATTGCCCATCATCGCGCCGCCGACAACCAGCTTGCGAACGCCGTCGGTCAGTCCGCCCACCTGATCGATCAGATCCAGCAGCGGCGTGCCGATACGCACGCGAAGGTTCATCGGATTTGCCACACGACCCGTCACCGTCACAACGCGGTCAATCAGCGGCTGACCCTTGCGAACCGCCGCAGACAGCGCCGCGCAGGTGCCGACATTGATGACGACGCACTTCGCAGCAGACGGCAGTTTGCCGTTGGGAACGATACGACCGGTCAGAGAATAAATGAGGGTCTTTTCAAAGCCCTGCGGATAACGCGCAGGCAACGCCACGACCTCGATTCCCTGCTTGCCGGATGCCGCATCGCGCATCGCCTGAACAGCGTCAGGCTTGTTGTCTTCGATGCCGACTTTGGCGCAGGAAACGCCGGTTGCCTTCATCGCCAGCATGATACCATCCACGATCTGCGCAGCGTTCTCCACCATGATGCGGTGGTCGCTGGTCAGATAGGGCTCGCATTCGCTGCCGTTGACGACCAGCGTATCGGGCTTATCTTCCAATTTAGAAGTGTCGAGCTTAACGGCAGTCGGGAACGCCGCGCCGCCCATGCCGACGATACCGCAGGACGCAGCGATATGCGCGATATCCTGAGCGCTGAGCGCATCAACGTTTTCACGCGGCTTAACAGATTCGTCCCAGCGATCCTCAAAGTCGTTTTCAATGACGACAGCGGGAACGCTCTTACCGCTGGCAACCGTACAGGTCGTCACAGCAACAACCTTACCGGAAACAGACGCATGCACCGGCGCAGAAATGAAGCCCTGAGCTTCGCCAATAGCCTGACCCATGTTAACCGTCTGACCCACCTTCACGCAACACACCGCAGGTGCGCCGCCGTGCTGAGCCATCGCAATCGTTACACGAGCCGGAGCGGCAGCGTTCACGATCTGCTGGGATTGGGTCGCGCTTTTGCCGTTGCCAATCTCGCGGGGATGGACGCCTCCGCCAAATGTCTGGGTAGTAGCCACAGACAAGTTCCTCCCTTCGCTTTTCAAGATGGAAAGCCCTCCGTAATATGAAAGAAGACTGACCATATGCTTGAATGAAATGTCACGGATTATTATATCATACAAAAGCTAAAA
>URJN01000178.1 GCA_900548125.1 uncultured Eubacteriales bacterium | reverse complement strand
ATCAGTCAGCCCCTCAGCATAGAACCCACTGTTAAAACCGCCGCGAAGCGAAGAAGGGGTTTGGGGACAATGTCCCCAAGCAGGTTTTAGGGCGGCAGCCCTAACGTACCCCCACTCCCATAATAACCATACAACGAGGTTTTGAACATGAAGAGCGATTTAACCTGTCCGGTTGAGGTCGTCAGCGTGGCGATCCAGCGGGAAAACGAAGATACAAAGGATAACGGGCAGATTCTCTGCTATATCGAGTTTTTCAACCTTTCGGATAAGGTGATCGACAGCATTCAGATGAATATCATCTGCTTTGACGCGGAGGATACGCGGCTGGGCGGCAGGCTCGTCCGCGCGGGCGTGCATGGCGAGCCGAGAGAACGCTTCGCAGGCGCGTTCGCCCCGGAACATGTCGATGGCGTGGCGCGCGTGGAGGCGTCGGTCGAAAAGGTCTGGTATCAGGACGGCGTTATCTGGCGCAGGGAAGAACGCAATGTCCGCGAGTATACGCCCAACGCCCTGCCGCCCGGACGTGAACTGGATCGGCTTCGCTCTGTTGCGGGTGCAGACGCTGTCGGCTATGCCCGCGAGGATGACACGGTCTGGCTGTGCGTCTGTGGTCGGGCAAACCGCACGAGCGATGACCAGTGCCTGCGCTGCGGTCGTGAACGCGCAAAGACGCTCAAGGCGTATTCCTTCGCCGCCATTGACTCGACGGTCGGGCGGAAGGAACGCATGCTCGAGGAGCAGACGCGGGAAAACCTGCGCCGCTCCAGCGAACAGACCGTCAAAGAGATGAAGGCAGAGCAGAAGAAGCGCAGAAAGCAGACTAAGCGGCTTAAAATCGTCATCGGTCTGCTCAGCGTGGCGGCAGTCGTGCTGGCGATGGCGCGTTGGGGCGTGCCGTATGGCGCAAGCCTGTATGCGCGGGATCGGCTGAACAGAGGACTGGCAGCGGACGCAAAGGAAATCTACGCCTTCGTGGATGCCTATTGGCCGGACGAGTTCGGCGCGCGGGAAGGCATGGACGCCGCGGAACGCAAGATTATCGACGGGCTGATGAATGTCGGCGCGGACAGCGCCTATGAGCAGGCGGCAGAGCGTGCCTATGCGCTGGGCGACGAGGTTCGCTATGGAAAAGCCGTCATCGCGCGGGCGCGTCTGGCGATGAACGGCGGCGATTACGACAAGGCGGAAGCATTGCTCACGCCCCTTGGAAACAATGTGGAGGCGCAGGAGCTGCTCCGTGAGCTGATTTACAGTGTCGCCGCAGAAGCAAAAGAGCAGCTGGATTATCCGACCGCGATTGAACGCTTTGCCTCGCTGGGCGATTACAGCGATGCGGCGGCGCAGCGCGAGGACAGCATCTATCTGTATGGACGGCAGCTGATGCGTGCGGGCGAGTATCAGGCGGCGTGCGACCAGTTCATGCTGGTTTCGGAGGTCGGCGACGCGGTGGATTTGATTCGCCAATGCCGCTATGCGCTGGCAATGGAGCGGCAGAAAGCGGGCGAATACGAAGCCGCCGCCGAGCTGTACGAAAGTCTCGGTGTGTATGAGGATGCGGAAACGCGGGCGAAGTATTGCCGCTATACGGCGGGCGTGGATGCGCTCGGAAAAGGCGAGCTGGAAAAAGCCGCCGAACAGCTCAAGCTCGCTGAGGATTATGAGGATGCGGCGGATAAATTCGCTGACGCGGCTCTGACACTGGGGCATGCCGCCGTGGAGGCGGGCGAGTACCAGACGGCAATCCGCTGGCTTGAGCAGCTCCCGCACGAAGGCGAAACGGGAAAAACACTGAATCAAGCCGTCTACGCCTATGCCGACCAGCTTGAGCAGGAAGGACAGAAAGAAGCCGCCGCGACGGAATTCTATTCGCTGGGCGGCTATCAGGACGCGCAGACGCGCGGCAACGCGCTGGAATATGCCCTTGCTATGGAGGAAAAGGCGGCTGACGTGGAATCCGCCCTCGAACGCTTTGAGCTGCTGGGCGATTATCAGGATGCCAAGGCGCAGGCGGAGGCGTGCCGCTATGCCATCGCGCAGAAGGCGTTTGAGCAGGGACAGTTTGAGGATGCGCTGGAAGGCTTTTCCGCCCTCGGCGATTTCTCGGACGCCAAGACGCAGGCACAGCGATGCCGATATGCGCTGGCACAGGCGGTGTATGAGCAGGGCGATTACGCGGGCGCGGCGGTGCTGTTTGAGGCGTGCGGCGCGTATCTGGACGCGGAGGACGGCGTTCTGCGCGCTAGGTATGCACAGGCGGATGCGCTGTTTGACGCGGGCGAATATGAGTTTGCCGCGAAGGGCTTTGCGGAATTGGGCAGCTATGAGGACGCCAAGCAGCGCGTGAATGCCAGCGAGGATGCGTGGCTGGGCAAGACGTATAACAGCGCGAAGCTCGATATGGATTTGGGGGATTACGCCGCCGTGGTGGATGAGCTGGAGGCGTATCAGCAGAGCGACCTGCCCGAACGTTACGCTGATCTGCGCGATATGTATGAGCAGGCGTGCCTCAATCGGGCGCAGGAGCTGATTGAGCAGAATAAGCCGCTCGACGCGCTGCCGCTGCTGGAGAAGATTCCGAGCAGCAAGACGGCGAAGAAGCTGATGGATGCGTATGTCTATCAGCTCATCGGCAGATGGAAGGACACGCGCGGGACGGAGTATGTTTTCCGCAGAGACGGTTCCTGCCGCATCGACGGGAAAGAGGGCTATTTCGGCGGGAAGAATTATGAAATCACCGTCGGCGAAAATCCCTATCCGACGACCGGCGAATACAGCGTTGTCAGCGTGAAGAATCATGTCGTGACCCTGCGCGGCTTGCAGAGCGGCAAGACGATTCGCCTGAGCTATCTGGGCGAACCGACGCCGAAGGACGAAGGGGACGGGGGAACGTCTGGGACGCTGTCCCAGCCCCTGTCAGGAACCTGAGGTTCCTGAACCTCCCACTTCATGGATTACTGCGTAATCCATGGAGGTCGTTCTACCCCTGACACTTTATTGAAACAGCGCGAAGCGAAGAAGGGGTTTGGGGACAATGTCCCCAAGCAGGGTATGGGGCAGTCACCCCATCGTAACCCCACCCTCTCATAAACAGAAAGGTTTCTATGAAAAAGAAGGATATCATCATCATCGCGGCGGCACTCGTGCTGGCACTCGGACTGTATCTGGTTTCGCAGATTGCCGGCGGTAAAACCGCGACAACCGTCGTCGTGACGGTCGATGGCAGGGAAGTTCTGCGCCGTCCGCTTGCCGTCGAAAATACCTATGAGATCAAGCAGGAGGACGGCTCGGTCAATGTCATCGCGGTTGAAGGCGGCGCGGTCTATATGAAGGAAGCCAACTGCCGCGACGGGCTCTGCATCGCGCAGGGCAAGATGAAAAACGCCGCCAAGACCATCGTCTGCCTGCCGCATAAGCTGGTCGTTCAGCTCGAAGGCGATTCGGCGGCGGACGAACAGGACGAGCTGGATGTCATCATTCAGTGACGCAAAGGAGCAAAGAGGATGAATCCCATCAAATTCTGGATGGAAGACGCCCGAAAGCAGCCGGATGTGCGCCGCGTGGATACCTGCGACGGCGTGCGCGCGCTCGCTATCATGATCGTGGTCTGGTATCATATCTGGCAGCAATCGTGGCTGTATCCGGAAATGCGGATATTCGGAAAGAGCATCAGCTTTGACCCGCTCGTCCGCTCGGGCTATATCTGGGTCGATATCATGATCCTGATCAGCGGCTTCTGCCTGTATCTGCCGTGGGCGCGGCTCGCGCAGGGGGAGAAGGGGCAAAGCCCGCTCGCCTTCTACCGGCGGCGTTTGATTCGCATCCATCCCTCATATCTGCTGACGCTTGCGATTATGTTCGGCGTGGCGTTGGCAACGGACGCTTACGGAAATAACCGCGCGTTTATGGCGGCGGATTTGGCGACGCATCTGACCTATACCCAGATGTTCACGTACAACACCTATTACGCCACAAAGCTCGGCGGTGCGCTCTGGACGCTGGCACTGGAAATGCAGCTCTATGCGCTCTTTCCGCTCTTTGCACGCGCGTTTAAGCGGTCTCCGCTTATTACGCTGGCGGCGATGACGGGCTTTTCGCTGGCGGTCCGCGCTTATATTGCGTCGCGTTATCCGGATGTCAGCCTGTACTTTAACCAACTGCCCGCTTATCTGGATACGTTCGCGCTGGGCATGGCTGCTGCGGCTGTGCATGTGAGGCTGAGCCGCACGCCGCATAACGCATGGACGCGCATTCTGTGCAGCCTGTTGAGCGTTGCGGCGGTCTGCCTGCTGTGGAATGTCGTGCGTGCGCAAGCCGGATGCGCAACGACGGAAGCCATTCGTCTGGGACAGATGAACAGGCGGATGGCGATGGGGCTGCTCGGCGCGGTGCTGCTGACGGCAAGTGCCAACGCGGGCTGGCTCGTGCGGCATATCTTCGCGAATCCGCTGACGCGGTTCATCTCCGCGATTTCGCTGCATCTGTATATCTGGCATCAGACTATCGCCGTGTGGCTGCTCAAGTCAAGGCTCATCCCGAGCGCGTTTGAAAACCCGAATTACAGCGGCGATACTGTCTGGCAGGGGCGGTTCACGCTCGCCTGCTTTGCGATTTCCATCGCGGCGGCAACGCTGCTGACCTATGGATTTGAGCGTCCGGTTGCCAGGCGGCTGGGGAAGAAGCCGTCCTAAATCAAAGCGGCTCTGAACCGCCGCGGTCTGCAAAACATGAGAGACTTGCACACGCAGACGATTTCGCGTAATTTCCTAAATATAAAACAAGGCAGAGCGACGGATGCTCTGCCTTGCTTCGCATGCGGGGAAAGCCGTGGGTGCATGATGGACGAGTACAGCAAACTGGAATTTGGATTATAAAGGTCTTTGCAAATACACCATATCTACCAACTGTATTCCGCTCTCATAGATTTGGTGGTCGTAATGATCTGTAAAAAAATTGTGTATGATGTG
>URJN01000177.1 GCA_900548125.1 uncultured Eubacteriales bacterium | reverse complement strand
GCAACGAATGCAATGAGCAATTTTTTTCAAAAGTCAGTCTGTTTCCCTTGACAAACGGTTGACGCAAAGGGCGGTGAAGGGTAAACTATATGAAAACAGATACCAAGCGGAAAACTCATCCGTCCCGCCGCGCCGCCTTTCCCCAAACAAAGGATGGCGGACATTCTCCACTCCTGTTTCCGCTGTTTCAAAATCATCCCGCACGGTATAAACGGATGAAGCTGCCGCAACCTTGAAAATCGTCATATCGGAGGATAATCATCATGCTGACCCGCTCTTTCTTTGCCCGCGCGCCGCTTGCGCCGGGTCGTTTCGCCGCTCTGCCCGTCGGCGCGGTCTCTGCCCGCGGCGCGATGCGCGACCGTCTGCTCGCCCTGCGCGGCGGGCTGCTCTCCCGTTGTGCTCCCCTGTTCCCCGAATCCGGCGAGCAAAGCGTCTGGTTCGGCGGCGCACTGGGCGGCGGCATGCACGCGCCCAATGTTCTTGAAGCCATGCTGCTGACCGCCGCCGAGCTGGGCGACGAAGAGCTTCGCCGCCAGGCTCTCTCCCTGTGCAGCCGCGTAGTCGAAGGTCAGCGCGAAGACGGTTCTTTCGGCGCGGAGGGCGAAACCTTTGCCGCCCGCGGACGCATGCTCCGTGCGCTTGCCGCCGCCTATTCCATGAGCGGCGACAAGCAGCTTCTGACCTTCATGCTCCGCTACATGAAGTATCTGCATGACACTTTGCGCGTGCGCTCCCTCTCTGCCGAGGACGCCATGCACACCGCCGACACGCTGGAAGCCGGCATCCTGCTCTACAACATCACCGGACAGAAGGCGATTCTTTCCGTGCTGATGATGCTCGTCAGTCAGGGCGCGGATTATACCTCCCTGTATCATGCCTTCCCCTACCGCACGCCGATTTCCCGTTCCTTCTCTGCGGACGAGCTGCTCGACGCGCTCGCTCATGAGGATGAATCCGGCTATACGCATCACCTTCTGCGCAGCGCAAACGGCGCGAACCTGTGCGAAGGTCTGCGGGCAAGCGCGCTTTGCGGCGTGCTGACCGGTTCGGGCAAGCATCTCTCCGCGGCGGAAGCCGGTCTTGCCCGCATGAACAAGGCGCACGGCGCGGCAGGCGGCGGCGTGACCGCCGATCCGCTGCTGGCAGGTACGCATCCCAGCCGCGGCGTGAGCGCGGTCAGCGCATGTGAGCTGGCGGCGTCGCTTGAAACGCTGCTGACCTGTCCGGGCGGCGAATTCGGCGCGGATCAGCTCGAAACGCTGATGTACAATACCATTGACGCGGCATTCTCGCCAGATGGACGCGGTGTTCAGCCGATTCAGCAGGCGAACCAGGCGATGCTCTCCCACGCGGTGCGCTTCCCGCTCAGCGGCGACGCATCCGGTCTGTTCTCGCTGGAGGACGGCGACGCGCTCTGCTCGCTTCTGTCGGCATGGCAGCGTTTCCTGCATGCGCAGTGGATGGTTTCCCGCGACGACGGGCTTTGCGCGATGGGCTATGCGCCGTGCGCGGTTCGCTATCGCCTGTCCGGAACAGCCGTGCGCATCGATGTAGAAAGCGATTATCCGGAAGACGGCTCTGTCCGCATCATCGTGCATCCCGAGGAGAGCGCAGCGTTCCCGATTCATCTGCGCATTCCGGATTGGGCAGTCGGCGCAACCGCCGCTGTGGACGGAGATATCCTTTCCGCGCATGCAGGCGGCTTCCTGACGCTCAACCGCCAGTGGCAGGATGGCGACGAGATTCTCCTGACCCTGCCGATGGCTGTGCGCAAAGCTCCCGCTTTCCATCAGGCGGTCAGCATCGCCCGCGGACCCATCCGCTTCGTCTATGCGCCCAAAACGGTTGCCGCCAAGGACAGCCTTGGACGCGACACGCTTTCCGCCGAGGAGGGCTTTGCCGTCGCGCTCATCGGCAGCGAGGAGATTCGCGTCGTCCGCCGCGAGGACGGTTCGCTCGCTTTGCATGCGCGTGTGACGTCCCTGCCGCGCTGGGGCATGCGTGCCGCCAGCTGCGACCAGCCGCCGATTGTTTTGAGCGACGCAGACGAGCGCGCGGCGTTCGACGCCGAGCTTCTGCCCTATGCCGACGCCCTGATTCGTCTGGCGGTTCTGCCCGTCCTGTAAGCAGGTATGCTTCTAGCAGAAGATTATTCCACACAGCTTCCCGCGAGTTAAAAATAACGCCTTTCCTCTGACACATTTACGCCATAGCTTTCAGTTAGAATAAGCTGATATTTTATCTGAGGTGATCGCCATGAGCAAAACAACGCGCATCCTGATCTGCGACGATGACCCCATCGTCCATCAGTCGCTGTCCCTGTATCTGGATAACGAGGAATTTCTCCATGATTCCGCCTACGACGGCAAGCAGGCGCTTGAAATGATTAAAAAAGAGCATTACGACCTGATGCTTCTGGATCAGATGATGCCCGGTATGACCGGCATGGAGGTCTGTCAGGCTGTCCGCAAAGAGAGCCAGCTTCCGATTATCATGCTCACCGCCCGCGGCGAAGAAATCGACCGCATTTTGGGGCTTGAAATGGGCGCGGACGATTATATCGTCAAGCCCTTCAGCCCGCGCGAGGTCGTTTCCCGCATCAAAGCCGTCCTGCGGCGCACGTCTGCCGCGCCGGAAACCGCGCAGGAAGAAAAGCTCACCACGCTGACCTTCGGCTCTCTGGAGATTCAGCCCGAACGTTACAGCGTCAAGCTCGGCGGTCAGAGCATCGCCTGCACGCCGCGCGAGGTCGAGCTGCTCTATCTGCTTGCCAGCCATCCGGGGCGCGTTTTCGACCGCGAACAGATTCTCTCCCGCATCTGGGGCTATGATTTCTTCGGCGACACGCGCACCGTCGATACCCATATCAAACGCCTGCGTCAAAAACTCGCCTGCGATGAAATGGGCGTCAAGTGGGATATCATCACGGTTTACGGCGTCGGCTACAAATTTGAGGCGGAAGCATGATGAAGCATAGTGCTTCCTTCCGCCGTGTGCTGGTGCTGGTCTACGGAACGGTCGTGGTCTTTGCGCTGCTCATCGCGGGCATCTATACCGTCGTTTCCCCGCAGATTTTCGCCGGCAACAAGATTGACGACCTCATCCCCAAAGGGCAGATTATCGCCGGATATATCGAAAGCACGCTTCGCGGCGAGCTGTCCTCCGCCTACCTCGTGCCGCTCATCGGCAGAAGCACCTCCCAATGGGAAGCGACCGTCTGGGTCGTAGACGAAAACGGCGACACGCTCATCCGCACCCAGCAGATTGAAGGGCGGCGCGTCGGCAGGCTTCCCGCCAAGCTGAGCAGCTCCATGCTTCCGCAGGTGCTTTCCGGCGAAGTTGCCACGCACATCGGCAGTATGGAGGATCTCAGCACCACTTCAATCAGCCGCTACCGCAAATCCGGCAGCACAAGCAGCGCGATGAGCGGTCTCGCCTCCGACAATGGAAAATCCGCCGAAACCTCCGACTCGACCGAGGAGGAGATGAACGGCAAGCTCGTCGTCGTCGCCGTTCCCATCACCTTCATGGGCGACGTCATCGGCGCGGTCTTTATGGCGCAGTCCATGACCGAAATCATGGACGGCATGCAGGCACTGAACAATACGCTGGCGCTCTCTCTGCTGGTCGTCGCGCTGCTGCTTCTGCCTGTTGTGCTGTTTTTCGCCTCGCGGATGGCAAAGCCGATTGCCAACATGCGCGCCGTTGCGCTCACCATGGCGGGCGGCGACCTGACCGCCCGCGCCGACGACCGTTCCAGCGACGAATACGGCGAATTGGGGCGTGCGCTCAATTACCTTTCCAGCGAACTGGGCAGCACCATTTCCTCGCTCGAAATGGAGCGCAACCGGCTGCAAAGCCTCATCAACGGTCTGTCCGAGGGCATCATCGCGGTGGACGCACAGGGTTCTGTCACGCTGCTGAATCCCGCCGTATACGGTCTGCTGAGTTTGAGCGAAAGCACCGCCGATGTCCGTAATGCCGCGCCCGACGTTTTTGCCATGTTTGACGAAGCCCTGCGAAGCGGCAATGTCGTCAAAAAGACCATCTGGCAGGGCGATATCGCGCTGCATATCTCCGTTTCTCCCCTGTGTCTGCCGGGCGAAGACATCACCGGCTGTGTCGGCATTGTGTCCGACGTGACCAGTGCCGAGCGGCTGGAGCAGACGCGCCGCGATTACGTCGCCAATGTTTCCCATGAACTGCGCACGCCGCTGACCGCCATGCGCGCGCTGATGGAGCCTCTGCGCGACGGATTGGTCAAGACCGAGGAACAGCGTCAGCAGATTTATGACGTCGTTCTGCGCGAAACCATGCGCCTGTCGCGGCTGGTCAACGATATGCTGGAGCTTTCCCGCCTGCAAAGCGGAACGGCATCCCTGCAAAGGAGCGTCTTTGCGCCGCTCCCCCTGCTGAATATCATCCATGAAACCTATTCCGCTTACGCGGAGGATTATCAACAGACGTTTATTTACGATGTTCCCGAATCCCTGCCCGACGTCACCGGCAATCCGGACCGCACCCAGCAGGTGCTGATCGCCCTGCTGGATAATGCGTTCAAATATACGCCCGAGGGCGGAACGGTCACGCTGAGTGCCGCCGTCGAGGGTGACGTTGTGCGCATCTGCGTCCGCGATACGGGTGTAGGCATCAGCAAGGAAGACCTGCCGCACGTCTTCGACCGCTTCTACAAGGTCGATAAATCCCATCACGGCAAGGGAACGGGCTTAGGGCTTGCCATCGCTTACGAAATCATGAAGCACCTCGGCGAGGAAATGAGCGTAACCAGCGAGCTCAATCAGGGAAGCTGCTTCACCTTTACGCTGCATATCGCAAAATAAACTTTTTTCCAGCCTTTTCCCCTGCTTCGCGTCGGTTGCAGCAAATGGTCTTAAAACCAAAACCATATCCAGCTTGTTGGCACGAAACAGCTTAACCGAAATAACAAATGGGGTATAGCTCATTCGGGGAGAATGGC
>URJN01000176.1 GCA_900548125.1 uncultured Eubacteriales bacterium | reverse complement strand
TGAGGAAACAACATGCTTCGGCTTCATAATATCAAGCTCCCGCTCAATTTCGGTGCAAAAGCCCCTGCTCAGGCGGCAGCAAAATCCCTCGGCATTTCGCAAAGTGCCATCGCACATTGCGAAATCAGCAAGAAAAGCGTGGACGCACGAAAAAAAAGCGACGTCTGCTTCGTCGTCGCGCTGGATGTTACGCTTAAAAACACGCAGGATGAATGCCGCATTGCCGCGCGTCTGGCACCGTCTGTCGGCGGGCTTGTTACGCCCTATGCGCCGCCTGTCCTGCCTTCGCTTGCCAAAGCACCTGCCGTTCGCCCTATCGTCGTCGGATTCGGTCCTGCCGGTCTGTTCGCGGCACTGACCCTCGCAGAAGCAGGAGCCTGCCCCATCGTCTTGGAGCGCGGTCAAGATGTTGATACCCGCACGCGCGATGTCCACGCCTATTGGGAACACGGCGCACCCGCTTTCTCCCCCGCTTCAAACGTGCAATTCGGTGAGGGCGGCGCAGGTACGTTCTCTGACGGAAAGCTCAACACAGGCACAAAAGACCCGCGCGGTGAACACATTTTGAGAACCTTCGTCCGCTTCGGCGCGCCAAAGGATATTCTCATCGACGCTAAACCGCACATCGGCACGGACAAACTCTGCGGCGTAGTCAAGGCAATGCGCATGCGCATTTTGGAAGCGGGCGGCGAGGTGCGTTTCGGCGCGCGTCTGACCCGTGTTCTTCATCAAAACGGGCAAGTCACCGCCGTCCGCTATCAAGACGCTCAGGGCGAACAGGAGCTGCCTACCGAATCCGTCATTCTCGCTATCGGACACAGCGCACGCGATACGTTTGAGTCGCTGCTTAACGAAGGCTTTACCCTGCTGCAAAAACCGTTCTCCATCGGTGCGCGCATCGAGCATCCGCAGTCGCTCATCAACCGCGCCCAATACGGCGCAGCCGCCGAACATCCGGCACTCGGCGCGGCAGATTACAAGCTCGCCCTCCACCTGCCGAGCGGACGGAGCGTTTATACGTTCTGCATGTGTCCCGGCGGAACGGTCGTCGCCGCCGCCAGTGAGGAAAACAGCGTCGTCACCAACGGCATGAGCTACTACGCACGCGACGGCGTCAACGCCAACAGCGCGCTGCTGGTCGGCGTCGGTCCGGAAGATTTTGGCAGTGAGCATCCGCTTGCAGGTATGTTCCTCCAGCGCAGAATTGAGCAAAAGGCGTTCGTTCTCGGCGGTCAGACCAGCTGTGCGCCCTGTCAGACCGTTGGGGATTTGCTTGCGGGTCATGCCAGCGGCAAGCTCGGCTGCGTTCAGCCCAGCTACAAGCCCGGCGTTGTTCCCTGCGACCTCTCCGAGCTTCTGCCCTTGCCGCTGATTGACGCTATGCGCGAAGCCATTCCCATGCTGGGTCGCCGGCTGCACGGTTTCGATTTTCCGGATGCCGTTCTGACCGGACCTGAAACCCGTTCTTCGTCGCCTGTCCGCATCCCCCGCGGCGAAAACCTCGAAAGCGTCACTGCCGCTGGTCTGTACCCCTGCGGCGAGGGTGCGGGCTACGCAGGCGGCATCACCTCCGCTGCCGTAGACGGCGTTCGCTGCGCCGAGGCCGTTCTTGCTAAATACTGAGTTATGCAGTCATCAGCAGCGTTCGACGCAGTTCCATGCAAAGCAGTGCCATCGTCGCGCCCGCATACGCATAAGGATTGTCATCCGTTCGCTCAATCAGCGCGCACCAGTTCAAAAGGCTCTGTGCCAGCTGTGTATAAAGCTCATTTTCCGGATGTTCTCCGACTGCGCTTTCCGCTTTTTCTCTGACCTTAGCAAGAATATCAGGGAGCGTGTCCCTGCCCTTCATCAGCCGAATCAGGGTTTCGTCCGGCAAACGCATCAGCTCTGCCGCCGCTGAAATGCTGTTTTCTTCCGCACTGAGTTTGATTTCTACTTTCTCAAGCGTCTTGGCAATAATAAAGCTCTCCTGCCCCTTTGCCGCGTCTAGATTGATTGACTCCCGTGCGTCAGAAACCGCGGCAATCAGGCGCATCACGTTTTCCTGCCAGATTGCGCAGGGAATGCCCATTTGGTTGAGCCGCTGCCATTCGCTCTGCGCACGTTCGCCATTATCATATACACCAAGCTGAAGCGCATACAGCGCGATGGGTTCAAGCACGATGACGGTTTCTCCCTCGCGCAGAGCCGTGAAAGCCTGCACCGCATGAATACCCCTGCCAATTACCTGCATCAGCTGCTCACGCAGTGCCGGCGCCATCGCCGCAGCCGCCAGCATCAGCACTACGGCAAGCGTTATCACTCGATTTCGGATGATTTTTGCGCGCTGCCGCCTTTGTCTGCTCGTGAGCCGCCGCTTGCCCATGCCATCCCCTCCGTTTCGCCCTTGAGCCTATGACTTCCGACGCAGGATTATCCCTGCCCGATTTTCTCTTAGCATGAGGTGAATGAACATGAAATATACGCTGGATACCCTGCCCGTTCTGGACGCATACCGCGAAAACTGCGAATGCCCGCTCTGCCGTCTGCGAATTTCCTGCGAAGATCAATATGTAGACAGCATGCTCGGCGCGGCATATATGGAGCCTGAATGCCGCATCAAGACCAATGAAACGGGCTTCTGCACCCGTCACTTTGAGCTGATGTATCAGCGCAGAAATCGGCTTGGTTTGGCACTGATGACCCATACGCATATGCAGGAAGTCGCCAAAGACCTCAAGCGCATCCTTGAAAGCGGAAACGCATCTAAAGGTTTTTTCTCTGCACTCCGCGGAGGAAAAAGCAGCCCCGTGCATGGAGAGCAGATTCGTTCGCTCCTTTCCGGATGCGTAATTTGCGAGCAAATAAACAGCGCGCTTGAGCGTTATGCCTATACCATCGCTCAGCTTTACGGCTCAAACGCAGAATTCAAACAGATGTTCGAGCAATCCAAGGGGTTCTGTCTTCCCCACCTTGCACTCATTCTGGATATGGCGGAACAGACGCTCCCTTCTTCGCAAAACGCCTCGTTTACCTCCGCTCTGGCGGCACTTGAATTACAGAACCTTGACCGCATCGAAAAAGAGCTGGAATGGTTCACGCTCAAATTTGACTACCGCAACACGGATAAGCCTTGGGGCAACAGCCGCGACGCGGTCGAGCGTTCTATCAACAAGCTCATGGGCGCATGCGTCGGCGAAGAAGCACAGATGCCCGCGCACAATGATTGACGCATCAGCACCGGCTTTGCGTTAACCCTTTTTCTTGTTCCACAAGCACTTTAAGCAAATGTTATTTCCCTAAATCGGTATCAAAAACGACCATAAAAAGCCGGACAAGTGTTTCCTCCCTGTCCGGCTTTTCATATATCTATCATATATAAGAAACTGCTCAGAATCCTCCGCGTGCGCAAAATCTCGATGTTTTACAGACTTCGGCGGACTCAGTCCGCTTTGCTCATATATAAAAAACCTGCATAAAATCGCCCGCGTGCGCAAAACCTCAGTGTCTCGCAGACTTCGGCGGATGTGACGGCGGACTCAGTCCGCTTGTTTCAAGAACTTTTCAATCTCATCGCAGGCTTGCGCATAGGCATCGCCCTGCATGTCCAACCAGATAATATCGGGATTGCGTCGGAACCACGTCATTTGACGCTTGGCAAATTTCTTGATGGCGTGCGCCAGCTGAGCGAGCATATCATCCCGATCAGGGATTTCGCCAATCAGATACTGCGTGATATAGCGGTATTCAAGCCCCAGCCCAAGCAGGAAATCTCGGCTCACGCCTGAATCCAGCAGCCCTTGAACTTCCTCAATCATCCCCTGTTCCAGCCGCATACGGATGCGCTCGTCAATACGCTTTGCCAGCACATCGCGCTCCCAGCTCACGCCCAGACGCAGACTGTCGTAACGCGCCTGTTTGGACGGAACAGCGTTGTCCCCATCATGGATGCGCTCAAGCATACGCATCACGCGATTGCGGTTGTTCTTTTCTACGTTCACATCGGGAACCAGCGTCACGAGCTTGGCATAAAGCGCAGGTGTCGTCAGCTTTTCAAGCTCCGCACGATAAGCCAAATCCGGCTCTTGATCAGAAAGCTGATAGCCATCCAGCACGGAATCCACATAAAGTCCCGTTCCGCCAACAATCATCGGCAGATGCTTCCTCGCGCGAATCTCCTCAATCTTTTCATAGCTCATCTTCTGAAAATCTGCCATGGAGAAAAACTCGCCCGGCTCGCGCACGTCAATCAGGTAATGCGGCACACCCTGCATTTCTTCTGTCGTAACCTTGCCGCTGCCCAAATCCAGCCCGCGGAACACCTGCCGCGAATCCGCTGAAATAATCTCTCCTTCAAACTGCTTGGCAAGCCGGATGCCCAGCGCACTCTTTCCGGAAGCATTTGTGCCAACGACCGCCACAACCTTTGGTTTGCTCATATTTTTAACTCCCCTGTATGGAAAAGCTATCCTCCCCGTTCGGAGAGGATAGTTTTTGAATTCTATTGTCATTATAGCATACCGAGGAAATTTGGGCAACGCCTTTGTTCCGTATGCCCGGCATGCGCGGATGCTGCGCCTTTCATTCGGCTTTTATTCCACGCCGGCTTTAACGCCCGAGGCTTCAATCTGCTTGCGGATCTCCAGCATCTGCTTATCCGTTCTGCTGACCACGGCAGCACATTCCTGAAGCTGACGCGCGATATCTTCAGCCGTATCTGCGGGAATATCCTTTTTATAACGCAGCTTATGCTCCAAGCTCGCCCAGAAATCCATCGCAATTGTGCGCAGCTGCACCTCCACGCGCATATACCTTTTTTCCTTGGAAAGGAAAATCGGTACTTCGACAATCATGTGCAGGCTTCTGTAACCGCTTGGCTTGGGATTCTTAATGTAATCCTTTGTCTGCACAACGTAAACGTCATCCTGCACGGCCAGCATATCCGCCAGCTTATAAATGTCATCGACAAACGAGCAGATGACGCGGACACCGGCGATATCGTCCAG
>URJN01000175.1 GCA_900548125.1 uncultured Eubacteriales bacterium | reverse complement strand
CCGGAGGGGCGTAATGCACACGCGGGTATACGACAACGAAACATTAAGCGGAAGATAAAGCGCTGCAAGAAAGCTATCTGGCAAAAGCGTTCCGAAAAACGGCGCATGAAAGATTTCCGGAGCGGGAAGCCGTGCTGAATTCCGCTTTCGAAAAGAGACTGGGTGAACTGCGCTCGGAACACGCCGGAGCGAGCGGGCAAAGAATGCAGCATCTTGAAAGTCAAATCATGCCGGGCATCGCGGCATACAAGACGTTGCAGGCGGTCATGCCGAAGGAAGAAGCATTACAAACCGTTCACGGTTATGTGGAAGAGCGGGCATATCGGCTGAAAAAGACCTTCCTGCGGCTGATGCGCATCCCGGGGCTATATAAAAAGGTGCCGGGTATCTTCGCCAAGCAGACACCGAAATTTTTTGGAATTTCGGCGGGCTTTGAGGCAAATGAAATCCGGACGACCGGCGGCGTGTGGCGCATCGACATGACGAAATGTCCCTATCACGACGAATGTGTGCTCTGCGGCTGCCCGGAGCTGTGTCACTGTTTCTGTGACAGCGACGATATCACATATGACGGGCTTCACCCGAAGCTCATCTGGCATAGAACCATGACGCTGGGGCGCGGCGGCGACCGCTGTGATTTTTGCATGAAGGTTGTGAAATAGATGATTTCTGCCTGTGCGCCTGCGGCGTGGTTATACACAATTTGAAAAACTTATGATTTAGAAAGAAGGCATTCATATGATTCAAACAACGGTTAAGGTTTCCGGCATGGCATGTTCCATGTGCGAGGCGCACGTCAACGACACGATTCGCCGCGCATTTTCGGTGGAAAAGGTTTCGTCCTCTCATGCAAAAGGGGAAACGGTGATTCTTTCTAAAGAGCCGCTGGACGAAAATGCCCTGCGTGCCGCCATTGACGCAACCGGCTATACGGCGGGGGAAATCCATGCAGCGCCGTATGAGAAGAAAGGGCTGTTCTCGTTTCTGAAAAAGTAAATACGGAATTCCGAATTGCCGCTTCGGCGGCTTTTCTAAAATCATACTGTTAGAGCAAACTAACGTGCAAATCAATAAGGAGGCGTTGTTTTGAAAAAGCAATCCAATCTATCCCGGCTGCTCGATTATGCCGGGACGTATCGAATTTTGACCTACCTTTCGTGGGTGCTGGCCGCCGCGGGTGCGCTGCTGGCGTTGGTGCCGTTTGGGTACATCTGGCGCATCCTGAGAGAGGTCATCGAGGTCGCGCCGCAGTATGAAAACGCCGTCCATGTGACCCAATACGGTTGGATGGCGGTGGCGTTCGCCGTCGTTGCCGTGCTCACCTACATCGCGGGGCTGATGTGCTCGCACCTTGCGGCGTTCCGCATCGCCACCAATCTGCGCCTTGCCATGGTGAAGCACATCGCTACACTGCCGCTGGGCGCGATTGAGCAGTTCGGCAGCGGCAAACTGCGGCGCACCATCTCCGAAACCGCAGGGTCGGCGGAAACCTATCTCGCCCACCAACTGCCGGATCAGGCGAAAGCCATGGCGACCATCGCGGGGCTTCTGACGCTGCTGCTGGCGTTTGACTGGCGGCTGGGGCTTTTGAGCCTTGTGCCCGTGGCGCTCGCCTTTGCAGTGATGACGAGCATGACCGGCAAGAAGATGCAGGAGCAAATGACCCAATACCAAAACGCGCTGGCGGATATGTCGGGCGAAGCGGTGGAGTATGTGCGGGGTATTCCCGTGGTCAAGACCTTCGGGCAGACGGTGTTTTCCTTCAAGAAATTCAAGGGGACGATCGACAACTATGAGCGCTGGGTCATCGCCTACACCAAGCAGCTGCGCTGGCCCATGATCTTCTATACGCTGGCGGTCAACAGCGTGTTTGTGTTCCTGATTGCGGGCGCTTTCCTGTTCGCCAGCGGCGGCACGGACGGCGGTGCGCTGCTGAATCTGCTCTTTTACATCATCATCACGCCGGTCATCTCCCTGACGCTGACCAAGCTGATGTTTATGAGCGAAAACGGCATGATCGTGCAGGACGCCATCACCCGCATTGACCGTGTACTGGAAAGCCCGTCGCTCTCCTGCTCGAACGCGCCGAAGCATCCCAAGGACAGCTCGGTTGCGCTGGATCATGTCACGTTCAGCTATGACGGCGTGAGAAACGCGCTGGAGGATATCTCCCTTTCCATCGGCTCGGGGCAGACGGTGGCGTTTGTCGGCCCTTCCGGCGGCGGAAAATCCACGCTGGCGGCGCTCATTGCCCGCTTCTTTGACCCGCAGAGCGGCAAAATTTCCATCGGCGGCGCGAATGTAAAGGACATCGACAAGAGCGAACTGATGGACACGGTTTCCTTCGTGTTCCAGAACAGTCGCCTCATTAAGGGCAGTATTCTGGATAACGTGCGCATGGGCAAGCCGAACGCCACGGATGGGGAAGTGCTGGCGGCACTCAGAGCCGCGCAGTGTATGGACATCATCGAGAAATTCCCGGACGGCGTGCGCACGGTCATCGGTTCGCAGGGCGTTTACCTCTCCGGCGGCGAAACCCAGCGGCTTGCCATCGCCCGCGCCATGCTGAAAAACGCGCCGGTGCTGATTCTGGATGAGGCAACTGCCTTTGCAGACCCCGACAACGAGACGAAGGTGCAGGCGGCCTTCAATGCGCTGGCAAAGGGGCGCACCGTCATTATGATCGCTCACCGTCTGTCTACGGTCGTGAACGCCGACCGCATCTATGTCCTAAAAGAGGGACGTCTCGCGGAAAGCGGCAGCTTTGCGGAGCTGTCCGGACAGGCGGACAGTCTGTTCGGCACGATGTGGCGGGATTATCAGCAGTCTGTCCAATGGAAAGTGGCAAAGGAGGCTTGAACGATGATTCGGTATCTACAAAGGCGTTACGCCCTCTCCCGCAAGGGCGCGGTGGACAACATCAAGGGCATGTTGTGCTGTGCGCTGCAAAATATCTCCTTCATGCTGCCGGTGGGGCTTTTGTACCGGCTGGTGGGCGACGTCATGGGCGGCACGCTGACGGCAGAGCGAATCCCGTTCTATGCCATCGGCTGTATCGCGGCGGCGCTGTTCATCGTGGTCTGTACGCGGCTTGAATACGACAACACGTTCCTTGTCACCTATGTGGAATCCGGCGTGCGTCGGGTGGGGCTTGCGGAGAAACTGCGGAAGATCCCGCTGTCGTTCTTCGGAAAGAAGGATCTCGCCGACCTGACCTCCTCCATTATGAACGACTGCGCCGTGCTGGAGCAGAGCCAATCCCACTTTGTCGCGCCGCTGTATGGCGCGATGCTCTCCACCACGGTCATTGCCGTGTCGATGCTGTTTTTTAACTGGCGCATGGCGCTTGCCGCCATCTGGCCGCTGCCTGTGGCGTTTGCCATCGTCGCGTTGGCGTCCGGCGTGCAGAAAAGGCTTTCCCGCAAAGCGACGGCGGCAAAGGTTGCCTGCGAGGACGGCGTTCAGGAGTGCATCGAAGCGATGCCCGACCTGCGCGCCAACAATGCCGAAAGCGCTTATCTTGCCGGGCTGGAACAGAAAATCCGCGCTGTGGAGAGCCGCCTCATCAAGAGTGAGCTTGGAACGTCCGTCTTCGTGGTGTCCGCCGGGCTTGTCCTGCGGCTGGGTATTGCCACTACCGCCCTCACGGGCGCAACGCTGCTGGTCAAGGGCGAATTGGACGTTTTGACCTTCTTCATGTTTCTGCTGGTGGTCTCCCGCCTGTACGATCCTTTGGAGGGAACGCTGCAAAACCTCGCCGCCATCATCGGCACGAACAGCAACATCGAGCGGATGAATGAGATTCTGGATTGCCCCGTGCAGACCGGCAGCGAACAGCTCACCAATCGCAACTGTGATATCGTGTTCGACCATGTGGGGTTTGCCTATCAGGGTGGCGAAACGGTGCTGAAAGATGTGTCCTTTACGGCGAAACAGGGGCAGGTCACGGCGCTGGTCGGTCCTTCCGGAGGCGGAAAGACCACCGTTTCCCGGCTGGCGGCGCGGTTTTGGGATGTCGAC
Source organism: uncultured Eubacteriales bacterium (assembly GCA_900548125.1). GTDB lineage: Bacteria > Bacillota > Clostridia > Christensenellales > Aristaeellaceae > Ventricola. The sequence goes on along the minus strand of URJN01000175.1, from coordinate 1,009 downwards.
CGAGGCAGAATCACCGTGGGTGGCATGGATGTGTCGAAGATCGACCCGGAAAAGCTGATGAGCCTGTATGCCATTGTTTTTCAGGATGTGACGCTGTTTGACAACAGCATTTTGGAAAACATTCGCATCGGCAGAAAAGACGCGACGGATGCAGAGGTGATTGCGGCGGCAAAGCTCGCCAATGTGGACAAGTTTGCCGAAAAACTGCCCGACAGTTGGAACGCCAACATCGGCGAGAATGGCTGCGAGCTCTCCGGCGGTGAGCGTCAGCGCATTTCCATCGCCCGTGCTTTCCTGAAAGACGCGCCAATCATTCTGCTGGACGAGGCAACCGCCAGTCTGGACGTTGAAAATGAAACGGCGATTCAGGAAGCACTTTCCCGCCTCATCCGGAACAAAACCGTCCTCATCATTGCCCATCGGATGCGCACCGTTTCCGGTGCAGATCAGATCGTGGTGCTGAAGGACGGCACGGTGGCCTACACGGTGGGTCGCAGCGTCGTTGCTTCAGAAGGTGAGGATGTAGGGGAGCGCGGTGAGGCACAGATGTCCCGCGTGCTGAACGGACTGGTCACCTCGGTGGCTGCCGCCGGAAATCTGGTTGTGGTGCACACGCCTTCCGGTGCCGCACAATACGTGGCCTCGGTGATTGACAAGCAGCCGATCGAAGGCGTGCTGGGCACCATCGCCGGAGACGACACCGTCATGGTGATTTGCACCAATGACGACACCGCCGTCTCCCGCTCCGACTGGCTACTAAGCCTCGCTTCCAAATAACCAACACGCCGTGCATAAATATACAGTCCTCTGTATATACTTGCATCAGTTTGTTTTTCAGACCTTGAACGAAAGGGAACCAATGGCAGATAACAAGCGCATTGTTCTGGCCTACTCCGGCGGTCTTGACACATCCGTCGCCATCTCGTACCTGAAGGAGCGCACCGGCAAGGACGTCGTGGCCGTGTCCCTCGACGTCGGCCAGGGCGGCGAAAGCCTCGAAACCATCAAG
>URJN01000174.1 GCA_900548125.1 uncultured Eubacteriales bacterium | reverse complement strand
GCTCAAAGGCAGACGACGTGAGCAGGGAACGACGCCGTGAGGAATCCCGAACAGCGGGCGCACAACGCCGTTTTTAAAACGCCGTCATTTCGTTGCGCGGGCTGAGGAGTCTGCGTCCTCCCTGCAAAAGCGCATCAGCAGTGCTAATGCCAAAAGGTCAGCGCATCCGCCGGGGCTGATACGCTGGCGCGTCAGCTCCTGATCCCAGAGGGTCAGCTCATGTCGAAAATCGTCAAGGACTTCCTGCGCTTTTCCCGCAGCGATTGCCGCCGTCATGCGGCTGTCCAGCATCTGCGCTTTTTCGCGCATCGCTTTCGCTCCGGCTTCTCCGCCGCGCCGAACTGCGTTTGTGTCCTCTGTCCGCGCCATCAGCGCAGTCAGCGCACAGAGTGCCGCATCGTTCAGCGAAAGCCCTGCGTCGAGGGCGGCGTTCAGACGGGGCAGAGCCGTTTCGCGGACGCCGGCAAATCCGCCTGCCGCCTCCGCGCGTACACCGCCCATCCCTTTTTTCTGATAGACCTGTTCGCCAAACGTCCGCGCCTGCCCCTGACGGGCGTTTTCCAGTTCATCCTGCATGCGCAGGCGTGTCATTTCGCCGCAGCGCAGAAGAATGTGTTCCGCGCTGAAGGGCTCGCCCCAGCTCATGCCCAGGGATGCGCAGGCGATGCCCAGAGAGAAGATTGCGCCCTTGTGCGTGTTGACGCCGGCGGTCGCGCGGCGCATGTCTGCCTCAGCCAAAAGCCCCGGCACACGGAGCGCGTCAAAGCATGCCTGCGCATCCCCGCCGCGATGCGCCAGACCGATGCGCGTGCAGGCTTCAAAATATCCACAAAGGGTGCATGCGCTGTGGATAAAGGTGAATACATCCATGTCATCGTGCGCACCCGAATTATGGCGATCGACCAGCCCCGGCTTGGGCGTTACGGCAACCTCGCAGAGCAGCGCGCGCTGTGCGTTTTCCGCTGTGCGCCGGATAAAAGCCTCTTCAAAATGTGCGTCGATGATTTCGCCTGCGCGGGCAAAGAGCTGGTCGGCACTGTGCGCGCGGCTTCTCGCACAGACAGGCGCATCGTTTTCGCAGAGCAGGCATTTGCGCGGCGAAAGACCGATTTCTGTTCGGGAGAGCTTTCTGCCGTCCGGCGCGATGACGTCGATATCCAGCAGTCTGCCGAGCGCACAGCCATCCTCCAGCGAGCAGAGGCGGCGTTTGATTTCCTGCGCATCCCCGTGAAGGCAGAGCATGGCTTCCGGCCCTGTTTTCTCGTGTATCTCCGCGTCAAAGAGCGTTTCATACGGCTCAAGCACTGCGCGGACGGCTGACGCGCCCCATGCGAACGCACGCTCAATCTTCTCCGTGCGCTTGATCGGTCCTGCGATATTCATGCACAGGCAGACCACCGACGCGCCGGGGTGACGCTCAAGCAGCATGCGCTGAGCCTGCGCACGCGCCTCGCGCGCATTCATCATGTCCGGAACCGTTACCCGCTCGACCATGGCTGTTCATCCTCCGTTTTGCCCCTCTCTGCCGAGCGGCTGTTTAAGCCGCCGGCGGGGCGTTCTTTCCTGAATATTCTATCAGAATCTGTTTCTCTCTGCAAGCCGCCGCTTGTGCCTATCCCTTTTTGTCTTTTCATGGTATAATCGAGTCATCAAGAATGATTTCAGGAGATACCGCTATGATGGATGAATACGTTGCTGTGCCGATTTCCCTGTCAAACAGGCGCGCCGCCGCGCAGATGGACGCGCTGCTCAAGCAGGAGGGCATTGAGCGCGACCGCAACATCACCTATTCCGCCGCGATTTACGACGACGACGGCAGCATGATTGCAACGGGCTCGCTGTTTGAAAACACGCTCCGCTGTCTGGCTGTGGACGGCGCACACCGCGGCGAGGGGCTGATGGCGGTCATGGTTGCGCATCTGGTGCAGGTGCAGCTGGAGCGCGGCAACACACACCTCTTTCTGTATACCAAAGCGGACAGCGCGAAGTTCTTTGCGCCGCTCGGCTTTACGGAAATCGCGCGTGTGGCGGGCAGACTGGTCTTTATGGAGAATCGGCGCGACGGTTTTTCGCGCTATCTGCAATCGCTTGCGCCCTATGCAGGAAAAGAAGCGGGCGCGGCACTGGTGATGAACGCGAATCCGTTTACGCTGGGGCATGCGTATCTTTTGGAGCGCGCCGCAAGGGAAAATGCCCGCGTGGTGCTTTTTGTGTTGAGCGAGGATCGCTCGCTCGTTCCGTTTCAGGATCGTCTGGCGATGGTTCGCGCCGCGGCGGAAAAATATGAGAATGTATCCGTCGTATCCTCGGGCAGCTATATGATTTCTTCCGCAACATTCCCGTCGTATTTCCTGAAGGACGGCGACCTGGTGACCCGAACGCATGCGGCACTGGATGCGACTTTGTTTACGCGCATTGCTGCGGCACTGAATCTGACGCGGCGGTATGTTGGCGAAGAACCGTTTTCCCACACGACCAGCCTGTATAACGATGCGCTTTCGGAGATTCTTCCCCAAGCCGGAATCGAGCTGGTGATTGTTCCGCGTGCGCAGGCGCAGGGCGAAGCCATCAGCGCGTCGCATGTCCGTCAGCTCATTCATGACGGACGCATGGAAGAAATCGCGCCGCTTGTTCCCGAAACGACGTATGCGTATCTGACGGGAGAAAAGGGTAGGCGCGCCGTTGAGCGGATCTGCGCGTCGGGGGACGTTGTGCATCACTGAAAAAAGCGCGGGTGGAAAGGGCTTTTGAAGATGCGCATAAAGCTTGACAAATCCTGTTTTTTTTAGTATCATGACCATGCGGCGCGTTGAAGGGGTTGGCATCCCGGAGCGGTGCGTTCAAAAGCATAAATAAAAGTGGGCATGCTTTTTAACATGCCAACAAGGGTGGAACCGCGGAAGAGAGTCTTTCGTCCCTTGAATCCATGCGCAGGCGCGGATTCGGGGCGGCGTCTTCGCGCGGTTCTTTGTTTTGCCCCGAAAAGACGAGAGAAAGAAGGGTTTTCCATGGCAAAGGTGCAGAACGACATGATGGACAAGCTCGTTGCGCTGTGCAAGGGACGCGGCTTCGTGTTCCCCGGCTCGGAAATCTACGGCGGCTTGGCGAACTCGTGGGACTACGGCCCGCTGGGCGTTGAATTCAAGAACAACGTCAAGCGTGCATGGTGGAAGAAATTCGTTCAGGAGAACAAGTACAACGTCGGCATCGACTGCGCGATTCTGATGAACCGTCAGGTTTGGGTCGCCAGCGGACACGTCGGCAACTTTAACGACCCGCTGATGGACTGCAAGGCGTGCAAGGCGCGCTTCCGCGCGGATAAGCTCATCGAGGATTGGGCGAAGGCGAACGGCGAGGACATCGAGGCGGACGGCTGGACGAACGAGCAGCTGGAGGCGTTCATCGAGGAGAAGAACATTCCCTGCCCGACCTGCGGCAAGCACGATTTCACCGGCATCCGCAAGTTCAACATGATGTTCAAGACGCATCAGGGCGTGACCGAGGACGCGAGCAACGAGATCTATCTGCGTCCGGAAACGGCTCAGGGCATCTTCGTCAACTTCCCGAATGTTGCGCGCACGACGCGCCGCAAGCTGCCGTTCGGCGTATGCCAGGTCGGCAAGAGCTTCCGCAACGAGATCACGCCGGGCAACTTCATCTTCCGTATCCGCGAGTTTGAGCAGATGGAGCTTGAGTTCTTCTGCATGCCGGGAACGGATTTGGAGTGGTTCAGCTACTGGCGCAGCTACTGCCACGAGTGGCTCAAGGGTCTGGGCATCAAGGAAGAGCATCTGCGCCTGCGCGACCACAAGCCGGAGGAGCTGGCGCACTATTCCAAGGCGACGACGGACTTCGAGTATCTCTTCCCGTTCGGCTGGGGCGAGCTTTGGGGCGTTGCCGACCGCACGGATTTCGATTTGAAGGCGCATCAGACGACCTCCGGCAAGAGCATGGAGTATCTGAACCCGACCACGGGCGAGAAGATCATTCCGTACGTCATCGAGCCGTCCCTCGGCGCGGATCGCGCGGCACTGGCGTTCCTCTGCGAAGCCTACGAGGAGCAGGAGCTTGAGGGCGGCGACACGCGCGTCGTCATGCACTTCCATCCGGCACTTGCGCCGTATAAGTGCGCCGTGCTGCCCCTGCAAAAGAACAAGTGCGGCGAAAAGGCGGGCGAGGTCTACGACATGCTTGCCAAGCACTTCATGGTGGACTACGACGAGACGGGTTCCATCGGCAAGCGTTACCGCCGTCAGGACGAAATCGGCACGCCGATGTGCATCACGGTCGATTTCGACACGCTGGAGACCGGCGTGGTGACGGTTCGTGACCGCGATACGATGGAGCAGGATCATGTCCACGTGGACGAGCTGGTTGCCTACATCCAGAAGAAAATCGAATACTAATCGCAAAAAACGGTTGGACGCGGGAAGAAAAATACGCTTTCCCGCGTCTTTTTTTATGCGTAGAAAATGGCATAAAGCCGCCCGCGTGCATAAGGCTTTCGTGTTTTGGAAAACTGCGGCGGAAGTGAAGGCAGGCTCAGCTTGCTTTAGCGTATGGAAAACTGCACGAAACCGCCCGCGTGCGCAAAGCTTTCATGCTTTACAAAACTGCGGCGGAAGTGAAGGCAGGCTCAGCCTGCTCGATTTTGGGAAAGGAGAGAGCGTGTTTTGTTTGAAGCGATTCTCTATGAAATGACAATGATTGTGGCTCAGGTTCACGAGTCCATTCTGCATTTGAACGATAATTTTGAATTGGCGTTCGGCGATAAGGAACTGCATTTTCTGGTAATGTTCGCGCTGGGCATGGTGCTGTTTTTTGCCGTACATTTTGTCTTTAAGCGGCTGGCAAAATGGAGCATCACCGCTATTTCGTTTATCTATGTCTTTACGGTGATGACCGTGCTGGGCTTTGCAATCGAAATCGGGCAGAAAATCACGGGAACGGGAGCGATGGATTTTCGCGATGTCGTCGCGGGGCTGTACGGCGTGCTGCTGTTTTTCGCCATCTATACGGTCTATCGGGTGGCGGTGCTGCTGATTCGGGTTGCAGCCGGCAG
>URJN01000173.1 GCA_900548125.1 uncultured Eubacteriales bacterium | reverse complement strand
GCGCAAATCCGTGCGAAAAGATAAGCGTATTTTAGGAATAAGGAGAAAAATCATGAAAGGAAAAATGCTGACGGGCGGTTTGGCTCTTTTGTGCGTACTGCTTCTGGCAAGCACAGTCGGCGCGGAATCGGAATGTGGCGAAAACCACGTTTTCGGTCCGTGGAAGACGAAGCGGGAAACGACGTGCAGACTGGAAGGGCTTGATTTCCGCTACTGCCGCAACTGCGACCACTGGGAAAAGCGTTATATCGACAAACTGCCTCATGAGGTTGAGGAGTGGATTGTCACTAAAGAGCCGACCTGTACCGCGAAAGGCACTAAGGAAGGTACTTGCTCCGCGTGCGGCGATTTGATTCGGCGTTCGATTGACATGCTTCCGCACGAATACGGGGAGATGGAAGTGGTCACTGAGCCGACCTGCACGCAGAACGGTCAGGGACGCTATACCTGCGAGGTCTGCGGAAAGCACAAGAACGAAAAAATCGAAAAGCTCGGTCACGACTGGGGCGAGGTTGCCGTCACGCAGGAACCGACCTGCGATAAGGCGGGAAAGGGAAAGCAGACGTGCGTTCGCTGCGGAAAAGCGAAGAACGTCAAGCTCGATCATCTGGAGCATGTCTACGGGGAATATACGGTGAAGAGCGAGCCGCAGGGTAAAAAGATGGGCGTGCGAACGGCGGTCTGTACGCTGTGCGGCAGGGAAGTAACCGAAAAATTCTACGACGAGGGAACGCTCTACGAGGGCATGACGCCCTGCGAGGCGGTCATGCGCATGCAGACGATGCTCAAGGACTTGGGGTATTACAACGGGAGTATCCGCACCGGCACGTTCGGCGAAGGAACGGGCAGGGCTGTTGCGCGGTTCCAGAAAGCCAATGGGCTGGAGGAAACCGGCGTGGCGGATGCGAATACGCTGACAATGATTGAAAGCCAGTGGGAAAAGGTTGATAAAACCCTTCAATGATGCTAAAATATACAATGAGCGGTAATGTGGAGTTTTTGCTTGGGGCGAAAGACAAATCCCGTCTGCCGCGTATGGAGGATAACAATGGGCTTTTTTAGCAAATTATTCGACCCGTCTGCCGGGGAGATCAAACGCCTGAATAAACTCGTCGATAAAATCGTCTCTTTTGAAGAAGCACATAAGGCACTGAGCGACGAACAGCTCCGCGGCAAGACTGTGGAATTCCGCGAGCGCGTCAAAAATGGCGAATCGCTGGATGACCTGCTGCCGGAAGCGTATTCCGTCGTTCGCGAGGCGACCTTCCGCGTGACGGGCAAGCGTCAGTTCCGCGTGCAGATGCTCGGCGGCATCGTACTCCATCAGGGACGTATTGCCGAGATGAAGACCGGTGAGGGCAAGACCCTGACTGCGACCATGCCTGCCTACCTGAACGCCCTCTCCGGAGAAGGCGTCCACGTCGTTACGGTCAATGATTACCTCGCCAAGTTCCAGGGCGAGGATGTCGGCCGTATCTTCCGCTTCCTGGGCATGACGGTCGGCGTCATTACGCATGACCTCACGCAGGAGGAGCGCAAGGCGGCGTATGCCTGCGACGTGACCTACGGCACCAACAACGAAATGGGCTTTGACTACCTGCGCGACAACATGGTCATCTACAAGAAGAACATGGTGCAGCGCGGTCATCACTTTGCCATCGTGGACGAGGTGGACTCCATCCTCATCGACGAGGCGCGCACGCCGCTGATTATCTCCGGCGCGGGCGACAAGTCCACCGACCTGTACGAGAAGGCGGATCGCTTCGTCTGCACCCTGCAAAAGGGCGAGGAGCCGGAGGAGGATCGCTGGGCGGACAATCCGCTCTCGGACGAAGAACTTGCCGCGATGCGCAAGGATTACGTCATCGACGAAAAGAAGAAAACCTGCAACCTGTCCGAAGCGGGCGTCCGCAAGGCAGAACGCTGGTTCGGCGTGGAGAACCTCTCCGACGTGGCGAACAACGAGCTGCTGCACCACATCAACGCCGCGCTGCGTGCGCATGCGCTGATGAAGCGCGATGTCGATTACGTTGTGCAGAACGACGAGGTCGTCATCGTTGACGAGTTCACCGGACGACTGATGGTCGGCCGCCGTTACAGCGACGGTCTGCATCAGGCAATCGAAGCGAAGGAACACGTTAAGGTTCAGCGCGAAAGCAAGACGCTGGCAACCATCACCTTCCAGAACTACTTCCGCATGTATCAGAAGCTCTCCGGCATGACCGGTACGGCGAAGACGGAGGAAGAGGAGTTCAAGGGCATCTACCAGCTGGACGTTGTGCAGATTCCGACCAACCGCCCGATGATCCGCAAGGACATGAACGACCTCGTTTACCGCACGGTCAAGGGCAAATTCAGCCAGGTGGTCGAGGAAATCGAACGCCGCCACAAGACCGGTCAGCCGGTGCTGGTCGGCACGGTTTCCGTCGAGGTCAGCGAAGCGCTGTCCAAGATGCTGCGCATGCGCGGCATCGAGCATGTCGTGCTGAACGCGAAGTACCATGCCCGTGAAGCGGAAATCGTCGCGCAGGCGGGTCATTTCGGCGCGGTCACCATTGCAACGAACATGGCAGGACGCGGCACGGATATTCTGCTGGGCGGCAACCCCGAATACCTCGCCCGCCGTGCGATGAAGCAGAAGGGCTACGAGGACAGCGTAATCGAAGAAGCGACCGGCTTCAACGAGAACGTCGGCGACGACGTCATCGCGGCGCGCGCCGTTTATAAAGAGCTGTACGCCGATTTCAAGAAAAAGACCGACACCGAGCATGACCGCGTCATCGCAGTCGGCGGTCTGCACATCATCGGCACGGAGCGTCACGAATCCCGCCGTATTGACAACCAGCTGCGCGGACGCGCCGGCCGTCAGGGCGACCCGGGCTCCTCTCAGTTCTTCCTCTCCATGCAGGATGACCTCATGCGCCTGTTCGGCAGCGAACGCGTCAGCGGTCTGATTGAGAAGATGGGTCTGGCGGAGGATGAGCCGATCGAAGCGAAGATGCTCACCGGTCAGATTGAAAACGCTCAGAAGCGCATCGAAGCCCGCAACTACGAGATCCGTAAGAACGTGCTTCAGTATGACGACGTCATGAATGAGCAGCGCAAGGAGATCTACGAGCAGCGCAGACAGGTGCTTGAGGGTCAGGATATGCACGAAACCATCGTCAAGATGGCGGACAAGCTCATCGAGGAAGCCGTCGGCAGCTACTGCGGCAACGGCGATGATTATGCCGATTGGGACATGGAAGGCTTGGCGCAGTACATGGAGCGTCTGTGCATCCGCATTGGCTTCTTCAAGGCGCACGAAGAGCCGTTTAAGACCATCGACAAGGAAGACCTGATTGCGAAGCTCAAGCAGGAGGCGCGCGATTTCTATGCCCTGCGCGAAAAGGGCTTTGAGCTGATCCATATCGATACGCGCGAGCTGGAGCGCGTCGTGCTGCTCTCCTGCGTGGATCGCCGCTGGATGGATCACATCGACGCGATGGATCAGCTGCGCGACGGCATCGGACTGCGTGCCTACGGCAACCGCAACCCGGTGACCGAGTACCAGATCGAAGGCTATGACATGTTCGACGAGATGGTGCATCTCATTCGTGAGGACACCGTGCGCCGCATGTATCAGGCGCGCATCAATATCCCGATGCAGCGCAAAGAGGTCGCCAAGCCGCAGGAAACCAACCTGGAGCAGGCGAAGGCGGCGGGCGGACCCTCCGGCCCCAAGCGCGCGGCGAAGTCTGTCGGACGCAACGAGCCCTGCCCCTGCGGAAGCGGCAAGAAGTATAAGGACTGCTGCGGAAAGAATTGATCGCTTTCCGCGCTTTGACCAGATAAAAAGGATGTGAATCAACGTGATTGAACTGGATCTCTATCGCCAGCAGATGGCACAAATCCGCGAAAGCATTGTTGAGGCAGGTGAGTCACTTTAACGTCGCCGGACTCAAGGAGCAGCTTCTTGAGCTGCACGAAACGATGAATGAGCCGGATTTCTGGAATGACCTCAAGCGTTCTACCGAGGTCAGCCGGAAGGTGCGCCTGACTGAAAACAAGGTGGAGCATTATCAAAAGCTCTGCCAGCGCGCCGACGACGTGGACGCCACCATGGAGCTTGCCGAGGAAATGCAGGATACCGACCTGCTTGCCGAGGCGGGCGAGGAAATCAAAAAGCTGCAAAGCGATTTGGAGGAGCTTCGACTGGAGAGCCTGCTGCGCGGCGATTACGACAGCAACAACTGCTATCTCTCGCTGCACGCGGGCGCGGGCGGAACCGAGGCGCAGGACTGGACGCTCATGCTCTACCGCATGTACACCCGTTACTGCGAGCGTCATGGCTTCACCGTCAAGCTGATCGATATGCTCGACGGCGACGAAGCGGGTCTCAAGTCCGTGACCTTTGAGGTGGACGGCGAGAACGCATACGGCTTCCTGCGCAGTGAAAAGGGCGTGCATCGTCTGGTGCGCATCAGCCCGTTCGATTCCAACGCACGCCGCCAGACGAGCTTCTCCTCGCTGGATGTTTCGCCGATTATTGATGACGACGACAACGAGATCGAGATTGACATGAAGGATGTCCGCGTGGACACCTACCATGCCAGCGGCGCGGGCGGACAGAACGTCAACAAGACCAGCTCTGCCGTCCGAATGACGCACTTCCCGACCGGCATCGTCGTTTCCTCCCAGACCAGCCGCGATCAGGTTCACAACCGTGAAAACTGTATGCGCATGCTGCGTGCAAAGCTCGTTGAAATGCGCGAGCGTGAGCGCGAGGAAAAGATGGCGGATATCAAGGGCGAGATGAAGAAAATCGAATGGGGCAGCCAGATTCGCTCCTACGTCTTCCATCCGTATTCGCTGGTCAAGGATCATCGCACCGGCTATGAAACCAGCAACGTGGACGCAGTCATGGACGGCGAGCTTGACGGTTTCATCACCGCATATCTGCAAATGCAGTAAGCAAACGACGGTTTTTGAACGTCAGTGGATATTCATAAACAGGGGGCGGGCGGTTTCGCCCGCCTCTTCTTTAGCGCATGAAAATGATGAAAAATCGCCCGCGTGAGCAGAGCTTTGACG
>URJN01000172.1 GCA_900548125.1 uncultured Eubacteriales bacterium | reverse complement strand
TTTTCGCAAAGGCAGGTTGAAACCCCGTGTCCGTGGTTCAAAAGCAAAAGCGCGTTTCGCCTTTTTCTTCCAAATTGTTTTCCAGACTGATCGCGTTCACCGCCGCTTTTTTGGTATTCGCGCTGCTGTTCGGCTCGATGTTCCAGATGTTTGAAAGCATCTCCATGCAGGCGATGCTGCGCATGAACGAGGAATTTTCCGCGCAGGCCAGCACGATATCCGACTCCATGCAGTCCATCATCAACACCCTCGGCATCCAGATGTTCTATATCTCCTCCACCGCCAAGCTGCGCAAGAGCACGTCGCTCACCCAGAACGAGCGCGTTTTTGCGCTGCGCGAATTGTGGCAATACGCCATGTCCGGCAGTATGCTGCACTCTATTTATGTATTCAACCCCAAGCTCGACTATGTGTATACCACGGATAACGACTACATGTCCGCCTCGATGGACGGGTTTTACGATCAGGACGCGGTGGCGCTCTACCGCCAGCGTTCGCCGGAAAACCGCATGCGGCTCTACCATCGAACGTTCCGGGAAAACGGCGAGGATTACGGCAGCGAATGGTACAGCTATCTGGTTTACGAGGTCACGGCCAGCGGAAAGACCGGCGAAAGCGCCGTCATGCTCAACCTCAACGCGGATTGGTTTCGCGACCATCTGCTCAATTTTCAGGGGAAGAACTATGTCATCGTGTCTTCCGACGGCTATGTAGTCGCTTCGCAGAGCGAAGGGCTCAACGGCATGTCGCTCTCCCTGCTGGATCGAATCTGCGAGCAAAAGCGCGGATACTTAATTGAACGTTTGAATGGCAAGCGCACCATCTGCTTCTTTTCTCCGCTGGACGTCAACGACTGGTACTGCCTGCGCTACGTCGCCTATGCGGACTGCCTGCCCGGTCTGGCCAAAATCCGCTCCTATGCGTGGATTGCACTCACGCTCATCGCGTGCGCGCTGCTTTCGGCGCTCGGCGTCGCGCTCATCCGCGTGTATGATCCCTATCGGCGCATGACGGCCGCGCTCAATCGAACCCACGAGGTCGAGAACGTGCAGCAGGCCGCCGAGCAGGTGGAAAAAATCGTCGCGACTTCGCTCAACCGCAAGCGCGAGGACGCGCTCCGGCTCTGGGTCAACGGCCAGCCCTCGGAGGAAGGGCTCGTGCGCTTCCCGGCGGTGCCGATCCTGCTGGAAATGTCCCCCGACGAGCGTCTGCGCGGCCTTCTCGCGCAGGAAACGCCGGATTACGTCGTCTGCGCCGTCGGCGAGGCGTCGCTGGCGCTCTGCGCGCCTGCCGCCGGTCAATCCGCGGTGGATATCTGCCTGCATCTGGCGACACAGATGCACTGCCGGTGCTATTACGGCCTGCCGATTCAATCGCCCTCCGAATTGCCCGCGCGGTATCAGGCTCTTTTGGAACGCAAAAAGCTGCGCTTCTTCTATCCGGGACAGCAGGTTTTCGCCCAAACGGCCGCCGAGTCCGCCGGGAAGAGCGCGGAAGAGCTGGAAACGGCGCTGAACACCTGCTTCAACGCCGCCAAAACGGGCAAAGAAATCGCCTTCGGCAAGCTCATGGAGCAGCTCAAGGGCGAAAATTATGAAAATGTGCTGTTCACGCTCAAACGACTCGATCACCTGCTGGACAGCGCGCTACCCGGGGATTCGGCGGCGCGGCCGACACTGGAAAAGCTGCTCGCCGCCGCGCAGACGCCCGAGGACGTGAGCGCGCGCTTTGAGCCGCGGCTGGAAAAGCTGCTCAGCCAGCAGAAAGCCCAGAAGCACAACCGGACGCAGGAAATCGTGATCCAGATCAACCAGCGGCTGGAGCAGGGTTTCCGCGACACGAGCATCGGCGCGCAATCCATCGCCGAGGAGATGGGCGTTTCCGCCGCCTATCTGCGCAAGCAGTATCTGACGGAGGCGGGCGTTTCCATCGGCGATAAGCTCAACCAGCTTCGCATGGACGAGGCCAGCCGTCTGCTGCTGGAGTCCGACCAGCCCATCGAAAGCATCGCGCGGCAAATCGGCGTGGAAAACACCAAATACTTCTTCGTGCTGTTCAAGAAATTCAAGGGCATGACGCCGCGGCAATTCCGCTGCAAGGCCGAGACGTCCCCTTTGTGAAAGCGTTTGGGCGCATCGGCATGAAAATTTGTGGAGATCGCCCTTTGAGATTTTTTGCCCAGCCCGCTATAATGAGCGTACAGCGTGTGGCGTTTCTGCGTAAATCCGGTTGCAGAAGCGTCACACGCTTTTTTATTTCATAAGCAAATCGCGCAGCAGAAATGCGTAAGTCCGGATTTGAAGGACTTGCGCATTTCTTATTTTTTGGGAAGAAGGGGATTGTTATGGATTCAGGAAATCAGTTCTTGGGGACGGAGCGCATGGGCAGGCTGATGCGGCAGTACGCCATTCCGTGCATCATCTCGCTGCTGGTGGGCGCGCTGTATAACATCGTTGACCAGATCTTCATCGCCAACGCCAGCTATCTCGGCTCTTACGGCAACGCCGCCAACACCGTCGTGTTTCCGCTGACGGTCATGGCGCTGGCGATCGCCGTCATGGTCGGCGACGGCTGCTGCGCTTTTGTCAGCATGGTGCTGGGCAGAAGCGAAATCGGCAAGGCCAAGCGCAGCGTCGGCAACGCTGTTGTGCTGTCCGTGGCAGGCGGCCTCATCCTGACCGTCGTGTATCTCGTCTTTGCCGACAGCATCATCGCCATGTTCGGCGGCACGGTCAACGAGGAAACCTTCCGCTGCTCGCAGGAATATTTCTTCTATAGGCGTGGAGGAACTGCATAGTGTAAAGTGGCTGCCGGCAGATGCCGGATTACTGGATAAAGTTCGGATATTGATGGAGCGGCTATAGATTTCAAACGGTGTTCTGAAAAAGAGATGGAGCTGTCAGGCTAAGCATAAGCCGCGCTGCGAAAAAAGAATAGAAAAAGATGCGGGAAGGTCTTTACCAACTCGCATCTTTTGTTGTAGTTTGAAACTACACATGAACCAAACACAACGAAGAAATGATACTGAAAAAGAGCGGAGATTGCAAGTGATTCTATAAACTGAATGTTCCAGCAGAAATATTTCTATACCGCCAGTCTTTGGAAGTTTGCATCTTATCTCGGCCAACGGTCTTCTGGCACAAACAGTACAGGGAAAGCCACATGCGGCTCCGTCTGATACCCATAGCTGACGGTGCAGACGTCGTCTTGTCGTTCGCATAAGCCATGCCCGTTTCCCCCAAATTTGCTGCAATTCTACGCGCAAATCTTTCTGAAACAAAATCGGATCCATAATATGCCAACGATACAGTGCTCTCATAGGTGGGCATTCTTATTTACACGCATCAGCTCGCGTTAGTTAGTATATCTGACACTTGTATAGGCTTGCTGCTTTTTTGCCCGTTTTGAACCACTCGCCTCGCGAGTGGTTCTCACTTATACAAACAAGCCGTGCATTTCTGCACGGCTTGTTCGTCATATTACGAAGGAGAGAGAGGGGAATAATGGAGGATAAAATCTATATAAAAGGGTCAAGCCCTGACTGACTGTTGTATGCCGCAGAATCGCAGCGGCTCTCACGCCAAAGTTATGCCGCCGGCTTGTTCAGCCCGATGACCTCGGAAATCATGTTCATCGCGCTTTCCAGCGTCATATCGCCTTTGCGCGCCATCATCAGAATGCCGTAGAGCGCAACGCCCGTCAGCTGCTTGGCGTCGTCCTCGTCGCGCCCGCTTTCGCGAAGGGCTTGAGCGACCATCTTCTCCAGTGCAGGACCCATGTGCGCATAAACCCGATCGCACATATCCGTATACAGAGCCGCATGCTGAGGCAGGCATAAATCCGCCGTCAGCGGCGCGGTAAAGCACTCATGCCAAACCTCCGGATGCATCAGCCGTGCGAATTTCTCCTGAGCCGTACCCTCACCGTCGGCAATCTGTCCGGCGAGCGCGCCCAAATAGCTGCAATAGCCCTCAACGACCGCCTTGACCATGTCGTCCTTGGTCGTGAAATAATAATAGAAAAGCCCCTTTGCCACGTCTACAGCCGAAACAATCTCTGCCACGGAGGTTCTGACGAAGCCCTGCTCGGCAAACAGCTTGGCCGCGGCTGCCACCATTTCCGCTTTACGTTCTTCCGGTTTCTTGACAACTCGCATCGCGTATTCCTCCTTGTCAGTACGGCGAATCTTTCGTCCGACTGTTTTTTAATCCTTGTTGTTCTGTGCGGCTTCTGCCCTGAATCAAGCCTTGTAAATGCCGCATTCTTCCGGCGTCGTGCCGGTTACTTTTTATGGCGTTATTCTATCAGTCCTGCCGCCGCCGCACAATACAAAATTGTCCAATGATACGCGCATCGGTTTCAAATGTCAATTTTCGGGTTTTATCTTACACCATGAGATAATCGACATTCCAGCCAATCAGCTGCTCAGACTCTCTAAATATCCCTCCAACGCCTGTACATCGTCAAACATCCGCCCGCCGCGCAGGTCGTTCTGTTCACTTTCCGGAGCCGCCGTCACGGGGATATCTGTCTGCCGAATGACGCTCATCGTTTCCCCATCCTGATTCTGCAAAACGCAGAGCATACCATTGTCCCCGCCTTGCAAAACCCAATGCAGCGGACAGGGAATCTCCTTGCGCAGGGTGACATCCACCTCTCCGGCAGAAAATCCGGTGACCGCCGCATCGGGCAGAATACTTCCGATTTCGCTTTCCAGCGCGCCGCGTGTCAGCCCGACGAGCTTTGCCGGCAGTTTTTCCCGACGCTGAACGCTATGACCGCACGGCGCATAATACAGCGTCTGATGCAGATAAGCATTCTTCTGTGTCCGATCCGACAAATCGGCTCCGGCTGGTTCTTCCTGCGGAGCATCGCTCTGGCGCGCAGTCAATTCAAGAGACTTCTCCGGCTGAACAGGCGCATCCGCGCCGCGGGCAGGCAGCAAGCAGAGCATGGCAGCGAGTACAGCCGCCGCCAGCAGATAGCGATAAGGCGAGCGCAACAACATCATCCCATCTCCTTTTGGGCTCAGTCTTGACGAAAAGCGCAAAAAGGATGATGGGAATAAGCGGAATCGGACTGAATCCGCCTTCACTCCGTCAA
>URJN01000171.1 GCA_900548125.1 uncultured Eubacteriales bacterium | reverse complement strand
GAAATGATTGTGCGCACAATCACATCTACATACGCCTGTTTGTTCAGGTCGTTTGAGTTCTCGTGCAAAAGTTCTTGTGTCCGCGCTTTTCTTCGTAACGCTCATTGAGAAACGCAAGCTCTTTTTCACGTCCGATAAACACCTGTTCTCCTCCTTATCAAATCACGATTTGTCAAATCAGGATTTGATTTCATTATATGCAGACGAACGCGAAAAATCAAGACGTTTTTATAAAACTCTCTAATCTGTCGGGCTGCCTGTTTCTACATCGGCTCCAGCAGTCTGTGCAGCAGATACCTCATTCCATCCGCCCCTTTACAGCACCGCCATAAAGCGCTGTTTGCTGACGTAGCTCTGCATGAAATCATCGTCTGCGGAAAACAGGAAGCAGCGCCCGTCCTCCAATCTCGTTACGGCGTTGAGCATGAAATCGTCCTCGTCGCCGCCCGGAACGCCGAAGAAGCGGACTTCCACAGGTTCTTCCCCAAAGAACAGCGTCGTGTTCTCGTAGGCTTCGCTGTACAGCCCGCTCAACTCATGCAGCAGCTGGACGCGCTCATATTCCGGCGCATTGTACTGCTCAATCAGGCGCTGACGCATACAGTTTTCCAGCAGATCGCCGAAAGCCATCGTCCCCGCCATACCGTTTGCCGTTTTCAGTTCACAGACGTAGTTAAAATTCATATCGCTTTTCCTCCGTTATTTTGGTCGTTTTAAGCCAGCCCCCTGTACCGCATATCCGCCTCGAAGATGTTTTCCTTGGTCGTCGGCGCTTGAAACAGGCTGGTCAGCAGGTAGCTGCGGATGTTCCGAATCTCCCTGTTTGACCGTTTCATGCTCCACAGCAGCGTGTCGATGTGGCTTGAAGTCAGCTCGCGAAAGCGCTTCTTGACCACCTCCACGCTATACGGAACGCCGCTGATGCGCATCATTCCGCCGGGCATGCAATAGATCTCGGTCATCAGCTCGACAATTTCGCTGACGACGCTGCCGTTTTTCGTCCCCTCGTAGGCTTCAAAGCAAATCTGCCGCTCGACCTCCGCGTGAATCCTGTTCCATGTCTGCACGTCTACACAGTTTTCCATCCCGTCATATCCATCCGCTTCGTAGACTTGAACGTGTGATGGATACGGATTGGATTTATGGGTATTGGGTGAATACGTTTTGGATATATGGGTATTTGATTGTACCGAGTTT
The DNA here is from genome assembly GCA_900548125.1 of uncultured Eubacteriales bacterium. Taxonomy (GTDB): domain Bacteria; phylum Bacillota; class Clostridia; order Christensenellales; family Aristaeellaceae; genus Ventricola. Next base: position 3,916 of record URJN01000171.1, on the reverse strand, counting down.
CCCGCATCCGGCTTTTCCGTATGCGGTTGCTCCGCTTCCGATGTTTCCATCTCCGGTTCTTCCGTGCCGGATTGTCCATCATCCGATTCTTCCGGCTGTTCTTCCGTCTGCCGGATGGGCTCTTCGTAAAAGTTGTATTCGGTATCATTCATATTCAGCTCAATTAACCCGACGAAAAAGGCAACTACACGCTCGTATAGCCGCCTTTTGTGTTGATTGAGAATGTTCTTGCGTTAGTCCATCAGCGGATGGCGAAGAGCTTTCTTCGTGTTGTTGCCTTGACGTGCTCTCTGTCCTCTGCTGCTAGGTAATTAAGGGCAGGTTTCCCTGACCTGTGCAGACTGAGTTCTGCCAGACTTGTAAATGAATTTGCGCATAATACTTGACGGTACCAACAGATACAGTGACGTCTCATTTATTTCCTGACCGAACTGGGTTTGCACTAGTGCTGCCAAGCCATCTATCTGCTTGCGCATAACTGTATCGCATAAAAATACCCCCAACACCGGGTGTCCAGTATTGAGGGTATATATCAGGTCGGATGGATTTTGGTTCAATTCCATTGTACCATTCACCACGTCGAGATGTCTCTATTTTTTATTTGTGCATTTTTTTCAAATTTGTTCATTTATAGTACGATGGATAAGTATCGCATGATTAGAGGAATGTGTCAGAACACGTGATTATTGAGCGGTTACGATTACGATCAATCAGTAGCACGCTCAGGTCATTGACGTTTGTACCGGTCGGCCCAGTGAAAATCAGGCCGTCCGTGCGTTTGAGCGCATGATAGGCGTCGTTATCTGCCAACATATCGGCAATGGAAATGCCCTGCGCATCCAACGCGGCTTTGGTCAGACCGTCTACATAGCCGCCCGCTGCGTCGGTCGGGCCGTCTGTACCGTCCGAACCGACGGAGAAAACGGCGACGTTCGGCAGATCTGCGATACCTTCGGCAGCAGCGAGCGCCAATTCCTGATTGCGGCCGCCTTTTCCGTGTCCCGTCAGATGAACGACGGTTTCTCCGCCGAGAATATACGCGATGGGATGATCCGGATTGGCGTTGTCTTTGGCGATGGCGGCGAGAAAGCGGCCGGCTTCGCGCGCTTCGCAGTTTAGGCTGGCGGTGAGGAAGCGAGGTTCAATCCCTAAGCGTTCGCATTGCTCGGAGGCAGCGCGGCAGAGCTGTCGAACGCTTCCGGTGACGACGGTTTCCACATTGTCGAGCGACGCGGGCAGATCGGTCTGCATCAACCGCATGGCTTGATCGGAAAGCTTGAGCCGATATTTTTGGATGATGGCCAGCGCGTCCGCGGTTGTGGAGCTGTCCGGATAAGCGGGGCCGGAAGCGATCATATCCAGCGGATCGCCGATGATATCGGACAGGACGATAGAAAAGACACGCGCGGGCTTGCACATATCGCCGAATTTGCCGCCCTTAACGGCAGAAAGACGTTTGCGCAGGGTGTTGATTTCCTGAATATCGGCGCCGCAGGCGAGCAGTTGACGGGTGATATCGGCCATTTCTTCGTCAGGAATGAGCGGCTTTTCAAAGAGTGCCGAACCGCCGCCGGAAACGAGAAAAAGCACCGTATCGTCTGCACGCAGAGAAGCGACCAGATTGATGGCGGCTTGCGTGGCGCGATAACTGTTGGCATCCGGAACGGGATGCGCGGCTTCAAAGATGCGAACGCCGGGAAGATCCCCCGCGGCGTGACCGTATTTGGTGATGACCACGCCATTCTTGACGGGCAGGCAGCCGACGGCGGCGCGAGCCATTTGCCAGGCTGCTTTGCCGATGGCGACCAGATAGACGTCGCCGCGGAGCGGATGGGCGTTGAGTGCGCGCCTGACGGCTTCATCCGGCTGGGCGGATTGCAGCGTGGCATCAATGATAGCGGAAGCAGTGGAACGAAGATCCATGAGAACGACTCCTTTATTCAATCAGAGTGGATACGCCGTCCGGAATGACGGTTACGGCAGCGCCCGAATGGGTGAGTGCAAACGCTTTTTGCAGCGCGTCGTCGAGGTTCGGACTATAAATCATGTGAAGGGCTTCCACCATCTCTTTCGGTGCGCTGCTGACGAAGATGACCCGGAAATTCAGAAGAATCCGCAGGAAAATCTGGGACTGCCATTGGTCGGGCACCGTCTGTTCGGCACTGTGGCTTCGAATGGACGCCATGATGTGTTCGTTGCTGGGATCGCTGGCGAATGTTTCATAGAAAGCGGGCGCGCCGTGCCCGTCGCAGCATTCGGAAACCATGATGATGACGCCGCCCGGTTTGCACGTTCGCTCGGCGGTGGACATGCCCTTGACGGCCTGATAAATGTTTTGATCGAGCGGATAACCGCCGTTGGTCGTGACGACGATGTCGGCCGGTTCGGCTTTGCATCGGCAAAGCTGACGGATGAAGTGGATGCCGGCTTGATGCGCCGCATCCAAATCGCCGCTGAATGCGCCGATGACTTCCTTCTTGGCGTTGAGCACGACATTGAGGATAAATTCCAATCCGGCTTTCTGCGCGCCCTCGCACATGTCCATGTGGATGGGGTTGTGATCGAGCAGACCGGTTCGCGCACCGGGATTGTCGATGTTGGCGGCGCAGTGGTTAAACATGGTGGTGGCACGGCCGACTACGCCCGGCAGAACGGCCTTGCGTCCGCCGGAGAAACCGGCGAAGAAATGCGGCTCGATAAAGCCCTCGGCCATCAGGAAATCCGCTTCGTAAGCGACGCAGTTGAGCAGCAGGCGGTTGCCGGAAGCCATAAGGCCCAAATCCACAAGGCTGTCGTTGTCGTCCGCGTTATGGATGACGATGCGCTCATGGGCGACGATGTCCTCGCCGTAGCGCTCCAAAAGCTCCTGCTTCGTCGGAGCGCGGTGGCAGCCTGTGGCCACGAGGATGGAAATATCGGCTTCCGGATTTCCGGTGCGGATTTCCCGCAGAATGATGGGCATCAGCAGGCGGCTGGGGACGGGGCGCGTATGATCGCTGGATATGACGACGACCTTCTTTTTGCCGCGAACGCGCTCGCGCAGCGGCAGACCGCCGTGAGGATGCGCAATGGCGTCTTCGACCAGCTCGGCCTGCGTTTTTTCGGCGGTGTATGCGGCGATGCTGCTGTGCATCACGGCTTTAAGGTTTTCTTCCGGCATGTTCAGCGTGAGCGCGCCTTTGCCGTAAGGGAGGAAAATGGTTGTATTCATGGCATTGTTCCTTTCCTGAGGTTTGAATATCTGAGAAACGATGTAGAAACGGGGGTGAATGTGAAAAGAGGGATGAGGATCAGCTTGGCGATGTGATCTGTTTCACTTTGGAATACATATACAATAGGGAGAGCGTCTCTCGATCCGCATCGTTGTGCAATGGGGTCAAGGTATAGCAGCTTTTTGATGCGATTGACGCGAAAAAGCACGGTGAACAGCGTGCGACGGCGAAGCATCTGGTGGATATCCAGAAGCTGTGCACTGTAATCGAAAATGGAACGAATTACAGCACTGACGTCAACCTGAATCACGATAAGTATCGCAAAGTTAGAGGGAGTCGTCAGAGATTTGGATTACTGAGCGGTTACTGCACATAATCGCTGAGACCAAGCACTGATTCTGATGGCGTTGTACACTGTAGCAAAGTGGCAGGTATGCACCGTAACATCTTACGGTGAAAGACCTACAAGAAGATTACCATATTATATTATATGTCAAAAGATTGTCCGCGAATTTTGGCACCAATTGTTTCTACAGTTAAGCAAAGTTGGGGTACTACTTCGCTTGTGCAACGCTCCATGGACATTCTGGTGGTTGGTCCAGAAATACTGACGCATGCAATGATTTTTCGATTCATATCAAAAATTGGAGCAGCTACACAACGCATCCCAATTTCACACTCTTCATCATCAATGGCATACCCGA
>URJN01000170.1 GCA_900548125.1 uncultured Eubacteriales bacterium | reverse complement strand
GTAATGCTGCCGTGTAAAATCAAAAAGCGCGGGCGGGTTAAAAAGCGGAAAAGGTCGTGAAAAGCAGCTCTGGGATTCTGGCGGTTCGCTTTCATCGTGCCTCTGTCTGCGAAACATCGGCGTATTGCACGCGAGGGCGATTTTACATAATCTTCCATATGTCAAAACATCAAAAAAGACAATGCGGCATTGAAAACCACATTGTCCGTTCTGAAAAACCTTTTAAAACTCAAGCGTCGCGGTGCAAGACACTTCCCCCTCAAACCGACGCTTTCCGCGTCCCACTGAACACACGTTGCAGCGTGCGAATCAGCTCCTCGACGTCAATGGGCTTGGACAGGAAACCATCCATGCCGGCTTCAAGCGCGATGTCGCGGTCTTCATTAAAGGCGTTGGCGGTCATGGCAAGAATCGGAATCGACGCCTGCTGCGGATTGCTCAGCCTGCGGATTCGGCGGGTCGCCTCAAGTCCATCCATGACAGGCATCTGCACGTCCATCAGCACGAGGTCGATGTCGCCAGGCTTGGATGCCGCCACCTTATTCAGTGCTTCCTGACCGTTTTCAGCGGTATCTATCACAAAGCCATACCTGCTGAGAATCGCTACGGCGATTTCACGGTTCAGCTCATTATCCTCGACCAGAAGCAGCTTCTTATCGGTGAAAGACGGCGTTTGGTCAGGCTGTACACCGTCTTTTTCAGCCTGCTCCCGCTCACGCGCGGACTGCTTCTTTTCGTCGAGCTTTTCGGTTTGTAGGCGCATGGCGGTGCGGACTATGAATTCCGTTCCCTTGTCGGGCGCGGTGTTGACCTCGATGGTGCCGCCCATCATATCCACAATATTCTTGGTGATCGCCATACCCAGACCTGTACCCTGAATCTTGCTGACGGTAGACGTGCGTTCGCGTTCAAAAGGTTCAAACACATTTTGGGCAAACTCCGCACTCATGCCGATGCCCGTATCCTTCACGCGAAGCTCATACGCCCCCTTGCCCTCCGGCGCGCCGGGAAGCTGGGTCACGCGCACGGAAACCGTTCCGCCCGACGGGGTAAACTTGATGGCGTTGCTCAACAGATTAACCAGCACCTGATTGAGCTGCGTCTTGTCGCAATACACGTTTTCGTCGTTCACGCCCGCGGTATCCACAATCAGCTTCAGCTGCTTGGCTTGAACCTGACCGCTGACGAGTGTCTTTAAATCATGCAGCAAGTCAAGAAGATTGACCTCCGATTCCTCCAGATGAACCCTTCCGCTTTCGATGCGGCTCATATCCAGCACGTTGTTAATCAGCGAAAGCAGATAGCTGCCGGAAGCGAGAATCTTTGAGAGATAATCCTGCATCTTCTTCGGGTCATTCGTATTGGCGGACGCGAGCCTTGAAAAGCCGATGATGGCGTTCATGGGCGTTCGGATATCGTGGGACATGTTGCTCAGGAAGGCACTTTTGGCTCTGCTGGCGTTCTCAGCCGCATGGATGGCTGTGCGCAGAGCCTGATTCTTCTGACGTTCTGCCGTGCGGTCCGACAGCTCGATGATGCACTTGCGCTCACCCTGTATATCGCTGCAAAAGGCGACTATGTGGAAAAAGCGCGGTTCCTTGCTCTCCTGATGAATATATTCCTTGTCCCATTCCCGCTGCTCACCGTTTTTCATTTGCGCGATGACATCCATCTGAATCCTGCCGTTTCCGTTGCTCTCCGCATCGAGGAACACAAAGCGGTTCTTTAGAACAGTCTCGGCGGGAATTCCCAGTATTCTTTGAACATTGGGGCTGACATATTCGACCTTCTTCGTCTGCAAATCCACCATCATGAAGATATCATTCACGTTGGCGGAGAGCTTTGCAAACAGCTCGTCGCGCGCCAGCAGCTGAACATCCTTGTGGCGCAGCTTTTGATGGTTGGCGCGAATGACTATCGCAACGATGCCCATCGCCATCAGCAGCATGATGAAGCTGACGCTTGCAATCGTTGTCTTCTGCATCCGGTTCATGTTCGCGTTGACGATATTCGTCGGCACCATGCCGACCATCATCCATCCCTGAAATCCGGTAGGCATATACAGCAGGTAGAACGCCTGTCCATTGTACCCTATGGTCATGGCACCGCTGGTCTGGTCATTAAATGCCTGCCGCAGCTGATTGACGGAGTTTTCGTCAAAGCCATCGCAATCCTTCAAAAACGCCAGCAGGTTATGGATGCCGCTCAGCCCCTCGCCGGAATTATCCACCACCACACGTCCGTCGGTCATAACGGCAAACGTGCTGGCGTGGTTATCAAACGCCGAAACCTTGAGCGCATTCACCATGTCATTATTTGAATAGGTGATGGCAATTGCGTCGTATTCAAAGCCTCTGAAGACCGCCCTGCTCACCGGAACAGCCAGCACGATAATTTCCGGTTTATCCGGCACGACAGAGTTAATGGCGATGGGCTGACGCGCTATAATCAGCTCCTCCATTTTCTGCCGCAAATCCAGATAACCCGTTCTGCCGTCCGCCGTGCAGTAATCGCCGTCGCGGGATAAAAAGCAGAAATCGGTAAAATTGAGCTTCTTCTGCGCGGCAGCAATATAAGCGTCAATGTCCGCGTCCGTAGGAGCAGCCTTCAGGTACGGCTCCCACAGCTCCATCTGGTTCCAGTTATCGTTCACCAGAATGCCCAGCCTTTGAGACGCTCCGGAGAAGATTTCGCTGAGGTGGTCAACGCTTTCATCATAAATTGCGCTTTCCACATAGTGATAATACTTCACAGTGCCCCACATAATCGCGGCAATGCCCAACATTGCCGCCAAGATGAGGAGGATTCTCTTCTTCACCGCGCCGCCCGCCCTTCGTTAATCATTAGAATTCTGACGGAGTATATGGCTATGCGCCTTGATAAACCTGTCATTTCAAAATCGTCACATAATCCGCAGGCTCAAGCAGCTGACCGAAAGCGGCAACGGAATCGACATACAGCTGAATGTCGCCGTAACCCATCTTCGCATCCTCGCGCTTCGCGTCCAGTGCTTCAGGAATGGGATTATTGAAATAATCCGCATGCTCCATCAAGGTCTTAGAGCCAACCATCAGAACCTTATATACCCTGTTTTCATCCAAAGGCTGACCATCCACCGCCAAATCAACCAGCTCATATTCGCCGTGCGCCACTTTCCTGATCGTATAGGTCATACCGCCGGTAATCGGCAGGAGCATGTTGTAGCGAACCGGATTGACGCCGTTCTCCTTCACATTGACCAGCCACTCCATCACCTGACGAATCTCCGCGCCGGTATACTGCGCGAAATACACATCCGTCTTGGAGCTGGTCAGCCACTTGAACTGCTGCAAGGAGTAATCGCCCTGATAAATCGGCTCTGTAACCACAGTTCCGTAGGCAATGGCAATCTCCTGCCCGTTAGCGGCGAGAAGCGTATTGACGAAGGAGGACGCCGCAGGGCTTCCATGCTCACCGAAATGGTCGGTGTATGCCGTTTTCTGCGTAAAGAACGTTTCCGTCTTTTCCTGATTTGCCGAAGCGGTAATCAGGCGGTTGTATTCCTCATAGGCTCCCTTTGCGTCCAGCTCGCCGGCGAGCATCTTGGAAACCACCTTTTTGGAGACGGAAAAGGTTTCTGTAGACGCCAGACGGATATACAGGTGGTTGCGGTCAACGCACTCCTGCGCATAGCGCATAGACTCGGAAGGCACCACATGGACTTCCTTATTATAGGAAAGCACCGTAGCACCAGAAGCCATCGCCGACTGTCCTTCCTGACTGAACACCGCCGCCAGCACATCCATCACGGCTTCCCGCTTGGCGTCGTCCGCTTCAACTGTTCTGGAAACCGCAAATTGACACATGGGGTACGTCAGCACCCAGTTATCCTTGCTGGTTTCGCCAAAGTAAGGGAGAACGACACATTCAAAGCCACAGTTCTTGGCAAACGCCTCCGCCATACCGACGGTCGAGCGGATCATCGCCGTTTTTCCTTCCATAAAAGGCTTGGTAACGCCGTTGTATGTTCCATCCGTTACGCCATATTCATAGTGGATATCTCGGATGAACTGTTCGAATTTTTCAAACACGCGCGGCCACACCACGTTGTCCAGACCCACCTGTTCTTCGTCGGTTTCGCTTTCGTAAGCTCTGCGCCATATAGAGCCTTCAAAGCTCATCAGCTCAGGAATCGCGCAGCCCTGTAAGCACTCCAGACAGGTGTAGTCAAATTCCCAGTCGGCTCGAAAGCCCTGAATGCCCAGCTGCTCAAACGCATCTACGGCAGACACGAACTCCGCGTAATTCGTGGGCAGCGGGATGTTGTTCTGGTCAAACAGCGTCTTGTTGACGACCAGACAATCCACCTCGGCGCAGGCGGGCAGCCAGCGAATCGCGCCGTTTTTCTCCTTATTCACATCCAGATAGCTGGTGTAAAACGTACCCGCTACCTCGGTGTCGCTCAAATCCATCAAATACGGGGACAGCGCCGCCGCGTCATTCAGCGAGAATCGGCGGCAGGTAATGATATCCGGCAGCTCATCGCCGCGGTATACCATATCCTTATAGTAATCCATCGTGTTATAGGCAGGAACGAACGTGAAGTCAATCTCCGGAAACTTTTCTTCCAGATAAGGCGTCAACTGCCGCATCATCGTCCTGTCCCACAGATACATGCTGATGGCAATCGGCTCCTTGTCCTGCGCCTTCGCCCGCGGCATACCGACGCCCGCAAATACAAGCATCGCCAAAGCGAATGCCGCCGCGCAAGTCCATTTTTTCCCCATCGTCGTTTTCTCCTTAGAATTAGAATGCCGCTTGATACATGTCTCCCTTTTTAACCCATATCCCATTGCAAAAGCAAAAGCCACGTAAGCAACGGATAACAATACCATTTAAGTATATACTTTCCTATTCAGAAATCAAGTGCTTTCGACATGATTCTACAATCATTTTGCCTCTGCAAATCTACCTACAAACCATGCCGCCTCCGGCTGCTTCTCTCTGCCGGAGCAGGAAACGCCTGCGCGATATTCCGTTCCCCTTTGTTTTCGATGTTTGGAGCAGAATTGAAGCCCATCGAAGCTGATTTCACCCTTTGTCACCCCGCACTCCATTCCGCTCCGGTCCGCAAAACACGAA
>URJN01000169.1 GCA_900548125.1 uncultured Eubacteriales bacterium | reverse complement strand
GTTAAGGAGCTGCATGCGCTGGAATCGCGCGGCAAGGACCCTTACCTGCCCGTTCTTGCCGAGCTTGAACCCAAGCTGAATCAGCTGACGCAGGTTCCGCTCGGATTGGCGGAGATTGCGCTGGATCAGATTGCCGGAACAGCAACAAAAGGACGCACAACCGCATTCTCCCGCAGTTTTCTGCCGCTGCTCGAAGCAGATTCCGAATTTGCAAATAAATGGGCAACTCTCTATGACGGCATTATTGAGGACGGTCTGCGCCAGCCCATCGTCGCGCTGGAATATTACAATCGGTTTTATATCGTCGAGGGCAACAAGCGCGTAAGCGTCATGCGCAGACTCGACGCCGTAAATATCGAAGCGAACGTTACGCGCGTCCTGCCCGAGCCGGAGGACAGCGAACGCTATCGCATCTATCAGGAGTTTTTGAGCTTCTACGCCGATACGAAGATTAACTTCATCTACTTCTCCCACGAGGGACGCTTCGCCCGACTGTATGAGCTGATGGGCAAAACACCGGGCGTAAAATGGACGCCGGAAGAGCTGTTTGACTTCCAGTCCTGCTTCTACCGCTTCCAGCAGGCATACAATTCTCAGGCAGGCTCACAGCCGCCCATGCCCGCCTGCGATGCGCTGCTGACCTATCTGGAGGTCTTTGGTTATAATGACAGCGTCGATAAAAGCCCCAACGAATTTAAGCAGGAGATTGCAAGCATCTGGTCGGAGTTCGTCGTTGCGGGCGCAAACAAACCCGCCGTGCTTCTCTCCCACCCGACCGAAAAGCAGCAGGGGCTTTTGCAATCCGTCTGGCGCAGACCTCCCCAGAAGGTTCGCTGTGCGTTCCTCTATAACCGTTCGCCGCAGGATTCCGGCTGGTCCTATTGGCATGAGCTGGGCAGAAAAGCTCTTGAGGATACATTCGGCTCGCGCGTAGAAACGGTTTGCAGCGAAAACGTTTCGCAGGCGGACGCCGAATCGGTCATTGAACAATTCATCGCCGATGGATACGACGTCATTTTTGCCGCATCGCCCGTTTTCCTCGACGCCTGCATCCGTCAGTGCGCCGCACACCCGAATGCAAAAATTCTGAACTGCTCCGTCCTCGCCAGCTATCACAATGTCCGCAGTTACTATCTGCGCATCTATGAAGCCAAGTTTATCCTCGGTGCCATCGCCGCTGCCCTGTCCGAGGGGGACAGCATTGGCTACATTGCCGACTACCCCATCTACGGCACGCCGGCTTCCGTCAACGCCTTTGCGCTTGGCGCACAGCTCGTCAATCCCCGCGCGAAAATCGAGCTGGAATGGTCCACCATCCCCGGGCATAATCCGGAAGCCGCCCTCGCTGCGCGCGGCGTACACATCATTTCCAGCCGCGACATCAGCGCACCGCATCTGGAATCCCGCGCGTTCGGGCTGTATCATGAGCAGGACGGCGTTATTTCCAACCTTGCCATGCCCGTTTGGGGCTGGGGTAAGCTCTATCAGGGCATTGTCCGCAGTATTTTGACCGGCGCGTGGGGCGACGAAGGCGAACATAACGCCGACCGCGCCATGGCATATTACATGGGCATGTCCACCGACGCCATCGACCTCATCTGCTCCCAGCGTCTGCCCACACGGACACAAAGGCTCGTCGATTTGCTGCACGAGCGCATCCGTTCCGGCGCGTTCCTGCCGTTTGTCGGTCCGATTGCCGACCAAAGCGGCGTTATCCGCGTAGAATCCGACGTCGCCCTGACCCCGCAGGAAATCATCGGCATGGATTACCTCTCCTCCAATGTTGTCGGACGCATCCCCTCGCTGAGCGAATTGAACGACGTTGCCAAGGGTCTTGTCTCCCTCCAGGGAATCCGCGCCGCTACCGAAGCCCAGAATGTCAGGAAAGGATGATTCCAATGAAAATCCTGCTCATCGCCGACAAGGCAGAGCCGACGCTCTGGGAGCATCTGGACAAACGAAAGCTGGAAGGCGTTGAACTGGTTCTGTCCTGTGGGGATCTGCCCGCCTCCTATCTTTCTTTTCTCACCTGCTTTACCCCCGCGCCGATTTTGTATATCCACGGCAACCACGACGACCGGTACGCCTCCGCACCGCCGGAGGGCTGCATCTGTATCGAAGATACCATATACACTTACAAAGGTATCCGCATCCTCGGGCTGGGCGGCTCCATGCGCTACAACAACGGCATCAACCAATATACCGAAAAGCAGATGCGTGCGCGGGTCGGTCGTCTGCGCTTTAAGCTCTGGCGAAGCGGCGGCATCGACATCCTGCTGACGCATTCTCCCGCGCTGAATCTGGGCGACGACAAGGATTTGGCGCATACGGGCTTTGCCGCTTTCCTCGACGTAATGGACAAGTATCACCCGCAATACATGTGTCACGGACATGTTCACCAGAGCTATCGCTTTGATTTCAAACGTGTCCGCCATCACGGAGAGACGACGGTCATCAACGCCTGCGGACATTATTTTCTGGATATTCCCGAAAAAACGGTCAGCAATCCAACATAAATCAAACCGGAATACAGGCACAAAGCGAAGGGATCCCTCGCTCCGCACCTGTATTCCGGTTTTCTATTCAATTCTATCGTGTGCAAGGTTGAAAGCGCACCGCAAACAGCCAACGCTTACGGCAGATACTTTCCAATTCCTTCAAAAACCCTTCCATCTGCCGCCTTGACATCATCCGCACAGCTGAGCGAGTTCAGCACAGCCTCCTGCGTCGCTTCCGCAATCGCGCGGAACGCCAGCTCAAGCGTGTGTTCCGTCAGCACCTGCTGGGTAAGGACTCGATGCATGCCTCCCGCGGGCATACGGTTCGCCGTTGTAAAGCCAATCATCACGTCGCCGCTTCCGTGTCCGAAATACGAACCGCAGCGCGCCAAGCCGACGCTGCACCGCTTGATGATTCGCCGAAGCTGTCTGTCCGAAACCGGCAGATCCGTTGCCGTAACCATCATGATTGAACCGCGGTCATTCGGTTCAGGAATCGGCTCGGCGTTCCGTCTGGCAATAATTTCCTCACCCAGCCTCCGCCCATTGACCGTCAGCTCCTCCAGACAGCCGTGATTACTCTGCACCAGCACGCCAATTGTATAGGGCTTGCCCGCGATTTCAATGATGCGCGACGCCGAACCGATGCCGCCCTTTAAGCCGTGGCAGACTGTGCCCGCGCCTGCGCCGACATCCCCTTCGTCAAAATCCACACAAGCGCTTTCAATCGCAGCGCGGACATGCTCCTTATGGACGGGGCGGTCGACAATGTCGTTGAGCTGCGCATCGTTGCATTCTCCAACAACCGGATTGATGGAATACATCGGCACACGATCCGCCTTGCACCGCTCCGCCATCACGCTGACCAGCGCATCATGAACCAGACCGACGTTGAGCGTGTTCGTCAGCGCAATCGGCGTTTCCAGCGTTCCCAGCTCATCAATTTGAACCAGTCCCTGCGTTTTTCCGAATCCATTGAGTACAAAGCTCGCCGCCGTCAGCTTTTTGGCAAACATATTATCCTCGCACGGAAGAATGACCGTCACGCCGGTATGATGATGCTCGTCGCAAAGGGTTGCATGCCCCACGCGCACGCCCGGCACATCCGTAATCTTATTGAGTTTGCCCTTTTTCATGCAGCCGATTTGAATACCGTAATCCGCGATTCTCTTTTTGTTCATCGTCATTCTCCCTTTACCGCCTGTCTGACCCGCAGAACCGCCTGCGCAGCTGCCTGCTGCTCTGCAATCGTCAGCTTGGAAAGTGCCTGCTCATCCTCCGCATCGACCACGCGATAGACGTTCTTTCCGTCCTTGCGCTGGCTGGCAATATACAAAGGCGTGATTTTCATTTCGCCCGGATAGGCACGGCGGGTGTTTGAATCATAAACGAGCGTCAGGTTCACCGCCATACCCGCCGTGTTTTCGCTGCTCCGCGCATCCGTCAGAAGGCAGCCCAGCGAATAACAGACGACCGTTTCATAGGTCAGTCCATCCGAACGGACAGTATGAATCCGTTCAACGCCCTGCGCGACGTTCGGATGTGTACCAAGGATGACGTCTGCTCCCGCCTGCGCCAGCGTATTCGCCAACACACGCACGCTTTCCGGCGTTTCCGCGCGGTTTTTTGTTCCCCAATGCGGCAGAACGATAACGACGTTTGCGCCGTCTACTCGCGCACGTGTGATATCCTGCGCCATTTTCTGCGCATCTATCAGCGCAAGCACGCCGCGGGAATCGTTTTTCGTCTGCGCTTTTCCCTCATCACTCAAGCCGTAAGAATACGCAAGCACGGCGACCTGTACGCCGTTTATATTCATCATCGTCGCGCTTCCGTTTTCGCTGTATGGGTAAACGCCCGCATACGCCAGCGAACGGCTGGTCAGCTCGCTGAGGGTCAAATCCAACCCGTCATATCCCCGCTCCAACGCGCGTTCCGTCGCCAGCGCGACCAAATCCACGCCGCACGCACGAAGCGCATCGAGAATCTCCGGCGTCGTATTATAATTGCCGTAACCCTTTTCGCGCCCCGCCGTTGTCGTTTCAAGCGTAACGATGGCTAAGTCTGCCGCGCTGAGCGTATCGCCTATTCCATTCAGCACAGATGAAAAATCATAGTGACCGCCGCTCTCCTGCGCGCTTTCGCGGATGGCTTTGGGCGCATAAACCGTTCCCGCCGCAGCGAGCGTGAATGTCGTCAAGACGGGCGACGGCGTCGGTTCTGCGGTCGGTTCAGCTGTCGGCATCACCGTTGCCGCAGGCGTATCAAGAGGCTTTATTGTCGGTTCAGGTGAGGGAGCATCCGTCGGCTTCTGCGTTTCAGCGAGCAGATTGAACGCGGCATACGCTCGTTCATACACGCCATCCCCCGCAATCAAAAAGAGGAACGCCGCCGTTGCCGCAAGAACACAGGCTGTCAGCACAAGCATGACAATCGTTCCGACAGACAGTCTGCTTCTTCGTCTCTTTTTCATGGCGTTCCTCCTTTCAGATGAAATCCGTATAAAACCCTGTTTTAAATAGTATATCACAATATCACATGCAATACATAGAAAACAGAAAATCATGACCACCGGCTTAGCCGGTGGTTTGACTAAGCCCTGTAAGGGCATATTGCCGGCGGCGCTCACGCGCAT
>URJN01000168.1 GCA_900548125.1 uncultured Eubacteriales bacterium | reverse complement strand
CCCGGCGGTTGAGCAGGGCGTGGGTGATCGTCAGTTCATCGACGTATTCCAGCTCGTCGCCGAAGCCGATGCCCCGGCGCATTCTGTTCAACGAGCAGGATGGTCGTTCCCGCTTTGTTCAAGGAAAGAATGATATCAAAAATCTGCTCGACCAGCAGCGGCGCAAGACCCATCGACGGCTCGTCCAGCATCAGCAGCTTCGGCTTGCTCATCATCGCGCGTCCCATGGCGAGCATCTGCTGTTCGCCGCCGGAGAGCGTTCCGGCGACCTGACGCTGACGCTCTTTCAGGCGCGGGAACAGCTCAAAGACATGCTCCAGGGACGGCGCGATTTCGCTTGCCTGCCGCGTATAGCCGCCCATCTCCAGATTCTCGCGGACGCTCATCTGCTGGAACACGCGGCGTCCCTCCGGACAGAGTGCCAGCCCAAGCGAAACGACCTTGCTGGCGGGCATATGCGTGATATCCTTGTCTTCAAAGACAATCGAGCCGCTTCTGGGCTTGAGCAGACCCGCAACGGTGTTCATCGTCGTGGATTTGCCCGCGCCGTTCGCGCCGATCATCGTGACAATCTCCCCCTGGTTGACCTCGAAGGAGATGCCCTTGATGGCGTTGATGCTGCCGTAATAGACGTTCAGGTTTTCAACCTTCAGCATGCTCATCGCTTAATTCTCCTTCCGCTTGCCCAGATAGGCTTCGATAACCACCGGATTGTTCTGAATCTCCTCCGCCGTTCCCTTGGCAATAATCTTGCCGTAGTTCAGCACGCAGATACCCTCGCAGATGCCCATGACCAAGCTCATGTCATGCTCAATCAGCAGGATAGCGATGTGGAACTGGTCGCGGATCTTGGTGATGTTCTCCATCAGTTCTTCCGTTTCATGCGGGTTCATGCCTGCCGCCGGTTCATCCAGCAGCAGCAGCGACGGATTGGTCGCCAGCGCGCGGACGATTTCCAGACGACGCTGTGCGCCGTAGGGCAGGCTCCCCGCCTGATGGTTTGCCAAATCCTGCATATCAAAGATGCTCAGCAAGTCGAGCGCGCGCTCGTGCATTTCGCGTTCGCCGCGCCAGTAGCCCGGCATGCGGAAGATGCCCGGAATCATGCCGTAGCGCACCTGATTATGCAGACCGATGCGCACATTGTCCTCCACGGACATATTGCCGAACAGACGGATATTCTGGAAGGTTCGGGCGATGCCCAGCTTATTCGCCTGCGCGGTGTTCATGCCCGCGGTATCGCGTCCGTTAAGCAGAATCGTGCCCATCGTCGGCTGATACACCTTGGTCAGCAGGTTAAAGACGGTCGTTTTGCCCGCGCCGTTCGGTCCGATCAAGCCGGCGATTTCCGTCTTGCCGATGACCAGATTGAAATCCTCGACGGCATGCAGACCGCCGAAGTCGATGCCCAGATTCCGCGCCTCCAGCACAGGACGCTCATGCAGGTCGCGCTCAGGGATGATGCCGTGACTCGGCGCGGGAACCATCTTGGTTGCGGCGCGTTTTTTCTTTGCTTCCGTCATGCCTCGTCAGCCTCCTTCTTGTTCCCGCGCTTTTGCGGAATAATCCGCTCCACCATGCTGCGCAGGGTCGGGTTGTTCGTCGCCAGCATGACCAGAATCAGCACGATGGCGTAGATGAGCATGCGGTAATTGGCGAACGCACGCAGCAGCTCAGGCAGAATCGTCAGCAGCGTCGCGGAGATAATCGAGCCGCGGATGTTGCCGATGCCGCCCAGAACGACGAACACCAGAACGAGAATGGACGTATCGAACTTGAACTTCGACGCCGCGACGGTCGAGAAGTTCAGTCCGTAAAGCGCGCCCGCCATGCCCGCCAGCACGGCAGAGGTGACAAACGCCATCATCTTATACTTGGTCACGTTCAGACCCATCGCCTCAGCGGCGATGCGGTTGTCGCGAATCGCCATGATGGCGCGTCCGGAACGGCTGTCAATCAGGTTCAGCACGACGAAAAGCGTAAACAGCACCAGCGCAAAGCCCATGCCGAACGTCGCGATTTTGGATACGCCGATTGCGCCCGCCGGTCCATTGATCAGCAGCTTGCCCGCGACGTTCGGGTTGTTGAACGCCACATGCAGCTTGCTGCCGTCCAGCGAGATATACAGGCAGTTGATGACGTTGCGGATGATTTCGCCGAACGCCAGCGTGACAATCGCCAGATAGTCGCCGCGCAGCCGCAGAACCGGTATGCCAATCAATACGCCCGCGATGCCCGCCGCAACGCCGCCGGTGATAATCGCCATCAGCAGGACGACGGTTTTGTTATCCAGCCCCATGCCCTTGCTCAGCCACATGGACATGACGATTCCGGAAAACGCGCCGACGCTCATGAAGCCTGCGTGTCCCAGACTCAGCTCGCCGGAAATGCCGACCGTCAGGTTGAGGGAAATCGCCATGACGATGTACGCACAGATCGGCACGAGCTGACCCTTGAGCGAGCGGGTCATGACGCCGGTGGAAATCAACACCTGACAGGCAATGAACGCCGCGATGACGATGGCGTAAGTAATCAGATTGGCGCGGAATTTTTTGCTTTTCATGGTGTTCACCTCACACTTTCTCGCGCATGGGCTTTCCGAGCAGACCGGTCGGCTTGACCAGCAGCACGAGAATCAGCACGGCAAAGACGAGCGCGTCGCCCAACTCGGTGGAGACATACGCCTTGCCCAAAATCTCGATGACGCCCAGCAGCACGCCGCCAATCATCGCGCCCGGAATAGAGCCGATGCCGCCGAAAACAGCCGCGGTAAACGCCTTGATGCCCGGCATGGAGCCGGTCGTCGGCTGAAGGGTCGGATAAGCGGAGCAGAGCAGCACACCCGCAATCGCCGCCAGCGCAGAGCCGATGGCGAACGTCATGGAAATCGTCGCGTTGACATTGATGCCCATCAGCTCAGCCGCGCCCTTATCCTCCGACACGGCGCGCATCGCCTTGCCGAACTTGGTGCGGCTGGTGAACTGCGTGAGCGCAATCATGATGAGGATATTGGCCAGAACGGTGACGATTGTTTCTCCCGAAATAACCAGCTGACCCTCCAGCAGCGTAATCGAGCCGATGGATACCACGGAAGAAAAGCTCTTCGGCGTAGAACCCCAAATCAGCAGCGCGAGATTCTGGAGGAAATAGCTCACGCCGATTGCCGTAATCAAAACGGCAAGCGACGGTGCCTGACGCAGCGGCTTATACGCCAGTCCTTCAATGACGATGCCCAGCACCGTGCAGACCGCCATCGCCAGAACGACGGAGAGAATGGCGGGCAGCCCCATATACTGCATCGCGCAGAAGGAAACGTATGCGCCGATCATGATGACGTCGCCATGGGCGAAATTCAGCATTTTGGCAATGCCGTAGACCATCGTATAGCCCAAAGCGATGATGGCGTAGACGCTTCCCAAGCTGATGCCGTTAATCAGATAGGAAAGAAACAATGTCATGTCGTTCACCTCATTTGTTTGAGTTAAGGGGGAAAAACCATTGGGACGCTGTCCCAAGCCCTAGGGCTGTCAAGATTAAACCGAACATTTCAAGAAACAAATATCTAAGCATTTGCGGATATGGGGCTTTGCCTCATCGCCCCACCAAAGGGCTTTCCGGTCGCCCTTTGGAAACCTTCGGGCGCAAATACTTCGTTTTATTCTTGAAATATCGATGTTATTAGCTTGACAGCTTCATTTCCCACTTCATGGGAAGCGATTCAAGCTGTTGCCGGACACTCAAGGCGTATCTGACGATTGAGGGCAGGCTTGCGAATCGATCAGATACAACAAAAGTACATGGCTCCGAACAGCGCCGAAGCCATGTACGCTGAGATTGCTCGATTTACTCCGCGCTGACGTATGCGCCATCCTTGATGACGACAGCGATCGGCGTCTTGGTGACCGCACCGGTGTCGCTCCACGTCATGGTGCCGGTCAGACCTTCAACCTGAATCTCCTGGAAGGCGGCAATCAGCATGTCGCAGGCTTCCTCAACAGGGGTCTCCGCGGTGACGCCCGCCTTCTCGCAGGCAGCAGCCAGCGCGTAGATGCCGTCATACGCATCGGCGGCGAACTGGTTCGGCACCACGCCGCACTTTTCCTCGTACTTGGCGACGAAGGAAGCGGTCTTCTCATCCTTAGCATCCGCGGCGAACGGCGTCAGCATCATCAGACCCTCGGCGAGGCTGGTGTCAAAGCCCTCGATGGCAAGGATGCCGTCCATGCCGTCCACGCCGAAGAAGGTCGGCTTGAAGCCCATGGTATCCGCCTGCTTGAGGATCATGGAAGCCGGCGTATAATAGATCGGCAGGAAGACCAACTCAGCGCCCGCTTCCTTGGCGGCGGTCACCTGAACGGAGAAGTCGGTCGTTTCATCGGTGAAGGTGGAAACGGCAACAATCTCCAGTCCCAGCTCCTTCGCCTTGGCGTCGAAGGTCTGGTAGATGCCGGTGGAATACGCATCGGCGTTGTTGTAAATCACGGCGACTTTGCTCGCCAGCTTATGCTCGGCGATGTACTCGGCGGAAGCCGTGCCCTGTGCCGGGTCGGTGAAGCAGACCTGATAGACGTTGTCCTTGTCGGCAGTCACATCGACGGAGGAAGCGGACGGGGTCAGCATAAAGACGCGGTCCTCATACGCCTGCGCGCCGACAGCGATGCAGGGGTTGGTGGTGACGCAGCCCAGAATCATCTGTGCGCCCCAGTCCAGCAGGTTATTGTAAGCGTTGATGGACTTCTCCGGATCATGCTCATCATCCTGCGCGTTCAGCTCAAGCTGCAAGCCGCCCTGCGCGTTCAGCTCGTCCACGGCAATCTGCGCGCCGTTGGCAACGGCGTTTCCGTAAATCGCGGCAGCACCGGTCAGCGGTCCAATCAGACCGACCTTCACGGCGTCTTCGGCAAGCGCGAGGGGCGCGGTCAGCGTCATCACAGCGGCAAGCGCGGCAGCGAACAACTTCTTCATATTGAATTCCCCCTAAAGGACGCGGCGCATGGCCGCGGATGATTCGGCGAAGCGGAGGAGCGATTCCTTCGTCCCCGCCGTTGATAGGTGGTATTATACTGCAAAGATTTTGCGGAAACAAGAGCGAACTTTCATTTTTCTTCACTTTATGAATGAATCTTTTTCACTTTATAACGTTCATTCTGC
>URJN01000167.1 GCA_900548125.1 uncultured Eubacteriales bacterium | reverse complement strand
TCCCCTCCGAAAGAAGGAGAATAGCCCTTCATGCAATGAAAAACGAACCGAAATTCCTGTTTTTGCCATTCAGGTCAGCTTGATTTGATTCGATTGCAAAAGCGTTTCTCTGCTTTTAAAGCAGGTCATCGAGTGTTTTTGCCGAAAGACGCCGCCGCGGCTTGCGCTCGGGATCAAATGTGCATATCGGCGCATAGTCGCAGTTCTGGCAGGCATTGAGCGAGCCGCGCTCGTAGGGAGAATCGTCGATTATACCGGCGTAAATATCCCCCGCCAGCGTTGTTGCCTTATTTCGCGCGAACGCAATCAGATGCTCCATGCCTTCATCCGTCACCATAGATGACGCATACCGTCCGTTGGGCTTCCCGTCCTTAGTCACCATGCCCGCCTGTGCGCCGCCCTGCGCACGCAGGATGGATACATCGCTCAATGTAATTCCCGAAAGAGCCAGCTTTTTGGCAATCTGCTTTTCAACTTCTTCTTTCATGCGTATTTCCGTTTTTACGGTCGGATCCGCTATCCTGCAATAGAAGAAGCCCGCCGCGCGCGATTCGGGAATCCTCGCAACAGCCGCCGCCATATACAGCAGCAGCTGCAGCTGCAAGCCCCAATAAACCAGCGTCGGATCAAACTTCTTTCCGCCGCTCTTATAGTCGATAATGCGCACCGCGCCATCTGCCGTCATGTCTATACGGTCGATTCTGCCCTGCAAATAGACAAAGGTGCCATTCGCCAGCTCCAGCAGAATCGGTGAAATTCCATTCTGACCAAAGACAAATTCCATCTGCATCGGCTTAAAGCTGCTGTCCGCGTATTGGCTGATGATATTGCGTGCCGTTCGTTTTGCCGTTCGGCGAATCCTTCGCGCGACGGCTTCTCCCCGCTTGCTTTCTCCCAGCGGCGACGCCCGCCATTCGTCAATCAGCGGCGCAACCGCCTCGTCCATCAGCTTGTCGCACACCTCTTGTGATATATTCGGAAATTCAGGAAGCTCTGTGACCATGCGCGTGAACTGCTCTGCCGCCTCATGATAGATTGTGCCCAATTCCGCGATATCTACGCCGGGACGCTGCTCTTCCTTGGGCGCAAGACCATAGCGGACAAAATGCTTATAGGGGCATTGCGCAAACGTTTCCAGACGCGACACGCTGCTGACCGGACGCCCATAGAGTCCGCGCGCCTGCATCGCATCCAGACGCTTGACCGGCGGCTCGCCCAATCCCCGCGTCACAGAAAAGAGCCGCTTTTCCCCTTCTTTCGTCGCCGAAAGTGCCACGGCAGCTTCCATATAAACTTCATCAAGCGGATGTCGTCCGTCCGCAGACTCAGATAGCTCGACAGCCAGTGCCTCAAGTGCCGGCGCTTGAGCGCAGAGCATGGCTTTTCTTTCCTCCTGCGCCAATCCGCCGCCGACAGGCATCATGGGGAACAGCCGCCTGAGCGACTGCACGGCTGTTCCCTCTCGAAGTGCCCTTCCGGTTTCATCCGCAAGTGCGTAAGAAATGATAATTCTCTTTTTAGCTCCCGTCAGGGCTTTCAATTCATCAAGCTGTCCCAAAGCCGCGCTCTCCTGCGGCGTCATGCCCAGATATGCGCCGCTGATTTGCGCCGCTTCCTGCTGTTCCTGAGGCGTCAGGAGTCCGCTGTCTGCGGCAGGCGGCATATCATTCATGCCGACAGCGAACAGCGTGTCCACCTGCGCTGTTCTGACGTTGCCGATTTCTCCGCAGATTATTGCGCCGTCCGCAGGCGGCAGTGCGGCAAGCTCCAATGCAGCCAAACCATTTCCGAGCAGGTTTTGTACGATTTTCGCCGGAACAGCACGTCCGCCAAGAAGCGTATGCAGCTGATCGAGCGTTTCCATCAGCGCATTCCAAACCTGTGCGCAATCCTGCGCTTCAGATGTCATACCGATGCGATTCAATTCATCCCGCATATTTTCCAGCGTTTCATAGGCTTTCACGCCTTCAAGCAGCTTGAGAATTGCCTGTATCGTATCATCCGCCGTTTGTGCGCGGCTCATATCTTTTTGCAGCGCAAGCAGCGGTGCGGCAATCTTCTCTCGGCTTTCTTCCAGCGCATCCAGCTCTTCCTCCGTCACACCGCGCGGATAACGAAGCGGTCTTTTGAGTGCGTCGCCGCGCACGTCCGCGCCTTCGCAATAAGCGCAGAGCTTGTCGGTTTCCTCCTGCGTAATGCCCAGAAAGCCCGTTTGCGCACATTCCAATACATCGTTCAGCCGCCAGCCGTTTGAAAGAACCGACAATGCGCAGAGCAGAAAACGGCTGATTGGGTGCGCTCCGGCCTGACGCTTTTCCGCGGCATATGCTTCCAAGCCGTACATCGGCAGAATGCTTTGCAGAAGCGGCGCATAGCCGCTCCCCTTCGAATAGACGACCGCCATCTGCGATACGCTCTCCCCTGCCGCCGCCAGCTGCCGCATGCGTGCCGCCGCAAGATGCACCTCCTGACGCTTGCCGCTTGCGGCACACAATTCTATGCTGGTCGGCAGATGCTCCGACGGTTCTGCGCCCAGCGCATACAGCCCCTTCTCCAAAATACGAATATCCTCTGGGGCATCCAATTCCTGATTCAATGCTTCCCGTTCAATGGGCACACCTTTTTCAGCCGCTATTTTGGACAGGCGTTCCAAGCTGTAATTGACCGGCGCAAACAACCTTCCATCCGGCGCGGCATTGACATCCGTTTCCACCGCCAATGTCAGCGATTCACAAAGCGGAGCCATGTTGAGCATCTGCGCGGCAAATGTCGGCGTAATCATATCGAATCCATAAACAAAAATATGCTGTCCCTTGAGTACGCCCGAACGCTCAAACCGCATGCACATTTCCCGCGAAATATCCTCCGCATCCGCCAATTCTCCCGCCATGCGCTGCTCATACGCCGCATAGATGCGCCCGATATCCTTCAGCTTTTCGGCAGCCGTGTTTCCCTCTCCCATTTTTTCAGCTGCCATCAGGACTTCTTCCGCCGTCAATTTGCTTCTTTTGAGCGAAGCCATGGTATTGGAAATACGCTCTGTAAAACCGTTCGCCGCATTTTCTGCCGCACCTCGGTATACCGTCAGTTGCTCCTTGTCCTCCTCAATCAACGCGCTGAGAACCATGCACTTTCCGCGCTCATCAAAAATGGTTCTTTCCGGAAGTCCCGCCAATTCAAATACACGTGATTGCAGCCTTTTCGGCGACAGCACATCAATCAGAAACGAGCCGGATAGACCCAGCCTGTCCATGATTTCGATTTCTGCCTGCAAGGTGTACTGTGCCGGAACAAGGAACATGCAGCTTTGTCCCTGCTCCATCTTTTCTCCCAGTCTGCGCACGCATTCGCCCAGCAGTCTGTGCGGTCTTGCTGTCAATATCTTCATCGCGCATTTCCTTTCCGAATGTTTCACGTGAAACATCCCTGCGTTTCTCACCCGGCATTGTTTCACGTGAAACAATCGCTGTGTCACTGCCTTCATTCGATGTTTCACGTGAAACATTGCATCGGCAGGACTTTCGCATGCTGTTATTGAATTATAGCATAAAACCGTTACTTTGACCATCATTCGCATCGGAGGAATTGTCCTATGCAATCCATTGCGCTTGTCGCAGATATCCACTCAAACATTCTCGCTCTTGAAGCGATTTTAAAAGACATTCGACGCAAACATAAGCCGGATCGAATCATCTCGCTCGGCGACCAAATCAACCTTGGACCCGCGCCGCGGGAAACGCTCGGGCTGCTCAAGAAGGAAAATGCCATCTGCCTGCATGGAAATCACGAGCGATATGTTTTATCCGCTATGCGGCATGATCCGGCATACGCAGGCGCAAATTTCGCCTCGCTTGAGTTTAACGTCAAGCAGCTCTCCGAGGAAGAAATCACGTTCCCAAAACCCCTGTAAATTATGTAGAGTTACGTTCCCAAAATCGCTGACGATTGACAGCGTAACCTTCTGTCATGCCATGCCCGATGAAGACCGCTTCCCCATCGACGATTACAATCAGGCTCTTTCACGGCTGCAAAGCATGCAATTTACTCAACCCACGCACATCATCTGCGGACACAGTCATAACCCTGCGCACTATGCGCTCAACAACCTCATCATCGACAGCATCGGCAGTTCAGGCTGTATGGATGACGGTGTCTCCGGCATCGCGTCCTACACGATGCTCTACCTCTCCCCCGCCAAAACCCTACTGAGACCCTGCTGAAGGAAATTTATATAAAGAGCGGGTTTGCGGAAGCATGCCCCATCATGGCGCACATCACCTGCTTACAACTGCAAAACAACTATGATTACCTCAGCGAATTCGTCGGAAAGGCGCGCGCGTTGCAGGTACTGAAAAAAGAAACTGCCATGTCTATGGAAACATGGCAGGAAACGGATCGCTATTTCAATTGGGTCGGCGGCGTTTCAACCGCAGAGTTTTGGCGAAAATAAAACCAACAATTTTTCCTCATTCAAACTCAGAGCAATGTCTTTTCTTCAAACGCAACGCGGCGTTTAACGTCCGTCATCATCGCGTCAAACTGTTTTGGGTCAAGCGACTGCGCGCCGTCGCAAAGAGCTTCCTTCGGGTTGTTGTGAACCTCGACCATCAAACCATCCGCGCCGGCGGCAATCGCTGTTCTCGCCAGCGGCTGAACCATCCATGCGATGCCCGCCGCATGTGATGGATCAACAATCACCGGCAGATGCGATTTCTGCTTGATGAGCGGAATCGCAGAAATATCCAGGTTGTTGCGAATCATCTTCTCAAACGTGCGAATGCCGCGTTCGCAAAGGATGACATTCGGGTTTCCGCCAGCCAAAATATATTCCGCGCTCATCAGCCATTCCTCGATGGTCGCGCTGAGTCCCCGTTTGAGCAGAATCGGTTTTTGGCTGTGACCAAGTGCTTTGAGCAGACGAAAATTCTGCATATTGCGCGCCCCGACCTGAATCACATCCACGTCGGCAAAATCATCCAGCTGGCTTTCGCTCATAATCTCCGTCACGATAGGAAGCCCCGTCGCTTTCTTTGCTTCCATCAGCAGACGCAGTCCTTCATTCTCCAGCCCCTGAAAAGAATATGGCGATGTACGCGGCTTAAACGCGCCGCCGCGCAGACAGGTTGCGCCGCTTTTCTTCACATCCTGAGCAATCGAAATCAGCTGCTC
>URJN01000166.1 GCA_900548125.1 uncultured Eubacteriales bacterium | reverse complement strand
CGGCATGATTTCCGCAAACGTGCCTGAGCATCCCGCCCGTGCGCGGCGCATGCTGACCGCCGCCTATTCATGGGTCGGCTTTTCCGGCTCATGCACGCGCCTGACGGACGCCAAATCCGCCTATACGCGCATGAACGGAACGATTGCAAAAACCATCGTCCGCGCCATGAAGCATCCTCAAAGTGCCGTGATGGTCAATATCTTCATGCCCTGCGAGCTGATGCACGCGATGGGCTTGCAGCCCATGTTTCCGGAGGGGCTGGCGGTTTATGTCGCCTGCACCGCCTGTCAGCATGTGTTCGGTGAGCATGCGGAGGAAGCGGGCGTTCCGGAGAGCTTCTGCTCGTATCAAAAGACGATGATCGGCATGGCGGAGTCGGGCGTTCTGCCCAAGCCGCTGCTTATCGCCAACACGACAATCGCCTGCGACGCGAATCAGCTGTCCTTCCGCCGTCTGTCGGCATTCTACGGCGTGCCGCAGGTTTCTATCGACGTGCCTTCCCACACGGATGACGACGCCGTTTCCTATGTCGCCGATCAGCTCCGTGCGCTGGCGGCAAAGCTGGAGGAGCTGATCGGCAGAAAGCTCGACGAGGCACGCCTGCGCGAAACCATCGCCTGTTCCAACCGAACGCTGAGCAAGATGCGCCGATATGCCCGCCTTCGCGCGGAGGTTACGCAGGATACGACCATGACCGGCGAGCTTTGCGGCTTGATTGCGACGCATTGCCTGCTCGGACGCGAGGACAGCGAACGCTATGTCGATGAGCTGATCGAAACCGCGGAGCGTGCGCCCGCGCGAAGCACGACAAAGCGCAAGCGCATTTTCTTCATGCATACGCTCCCGAACTGGCAGGATTCGCTCATCCGCCTGCTTGAGAAGGACGGGCGATGCGAGCTGGTCGGCTGTGACATGACGCTGGATTATCCCGGGGAGCTTGACCCGAACAAGCCCTATGAGAGCATGGCGCGCCGACTGATTGACAACGTGCAGAACGGTCCGTCCATCCGACGGATCCGCGCCGCGATTGCCAACGCCAAAGCACTGAACGCCGACGGCGTCATCCTCTTTTGTCACTGGGGCTGCAAGCAGACGATGGGCATGGCGTTGCTGGCGCGGCAGATGCTCGCGGATGCCGGTCTGCCGACGCTCGTTCTGGATGGGGACGGCTGCGACAGCCGCAACGTCGCGGACGGTCAGATGGTCACGCGCGTCGGCGCATTTCTTGAGCAGTTGGAGGGGCTTTCGTCATGATTGGATATAGCTGCAAATATGCGCCGGTAGAGCTGATTCAGGCTTATGGCGGGGAGGCGAGGCTGCTGGATGCGGAAGCGGCGGATTTCTCCGCCGCCGAAACGCTGACGCATGCCAACCTCTGCTGTCACGCCAAGGCACTCATCCAGCAGGCGCAGGGAGAAGACGAGCTTGTGCTGACAGACTGCTGCGATGCCACGCGCCGAGCGTTTGATGTGCTGGATGCGCAGAAGCCGCGCCGCTTCATGTTCCAGTTTGACTTGCCGCATGACGACAACGGATGCGCACGGGCGCGTTTTGCGCGGGAGCTTTGCCGCTTCGCCAAAGCCTACGGTGCGTATCGGCAGAGCGCGTTTTCGGCGGAGCGTTTTTTGTCCGCCTGTCGGGATAATTCTCATCTGCTTTTGCCCGATGAACCCTTTATCGGCATCCTCGGCGCGCGCGTCAGCCCTCAGTTGCTGGGCATGATTCGCGATGCGTTCCCTCTGCCGGTCGTCAACCTGACGTGCAGCGGTCTCAGGACGCTGGAGGAGCCGCCCGCGGACGCGGCAGATTACTCCTTTGAACAGCTGATGGACTGGTACGCCGGGGCGTTGCTCCGCATGACGCCCTGCATGCGCATGACGGATATCGCCGGACGCAGGATGCTCTATGAAAACGAAAACCTCAGAGGAATCGTCTATCACACCGTCAAATTCTGCGATTACTACGGCTTTGAATACGCCGATTTGAAAAAAAGAAGTGCCATTCCGACGCTTAAAATCGAAATGGACTATACCCTTGCCGCCATGGGACAGCTTTCCACGCGGCTTGGGGCTTTTTGTGAAAGCCTTGGGCTTTCCCAAACGCAGACCGTCCGGACGAAGGAGAAAAAGGGGCTTTATGCCGGCATAGACAGCGGTTCGACCACGACGAACATGGTTGTGCTGGATGAGCGGAAAAACCTGCTCGCCTTTGCCATCGTCCGAACCGGACCGCGTGCGCAGACCGGCGCTCAGGCGGCATTTGAGCAGGTCTGTCAAAAACTGAATGCTTCGCCCGATGATTTTGCCGCCATCGTCGCCACGGGCTACGGGCGCAGTCACATTCCCTTTGCGACCGATTCCAGAACGGAGATTACCTGTCACGCCAAAGGCGCACACTTTCTGAATCCTGCCGCGCGCACCATCGTGGATATCGGCGGGCAGGACAGCAAGGTCATCTGCCTTTCCGAGGATGGGCGCGTCTGCAATTTTGTCATGAACGACAAATGCGCCGCGGGCACGGGGCGTTTTCTGGAAATGATGGCGCGGACGTTGGAGCTGGACATGGACGAGATGAGCCGGCGCGGGCTAAAGTGGGATAAGGAGCTGACCATTTCCAGCATGTGTACCGTTTTCGCCGAATCCGAGGTCATTTCGCTCATCGCGGACAACCATGCGGACAGCGACATCATCCACGGACTAAATCAATCCATCGCGGGAAAGACCGCCGCCATGGCTGCCCGCGCCGGAGGATGCGCTCCCTATATGATGACCGGCGGCGTTGCGCGGAATCTGGGCGTCGTCCGCGAGCTGGAAAAGAAGCTCGGCGCGCCGTTGTTCATTGCCGAAAACCCCGACCTCTGCGGTGCGCTGGGCGCGGCGTTATTCGCGCTCGGCGAAGGATGATTTTGCTTGCGCATCTCTGACGGTCGCGGTATACTTAAACGGAGAACGATCGAGGGCGATGCCCTCAAACTCCCGCCAAGAGCCTGATGTTCTTGACTTTCCCATTTCATTTACCGCTTCGCGATCAATGCGCCGCGAAGCGAAGAAGGGAGTCCGGGCGGCAGCCCGACGCAACCCCATATTTCAACGAAAAGAGGGATTTCCCATGGGTCAATCGTTTATCCCTGCGGGCTATGCGCCGCATCTTTCTCTTTACGAAACGCAGAGTGCCATCAGCCTCATCAAGCGCGTGTTTCAGGATGCACTCTCCCGCGAGCTGAATCTTCGCCGCGTGTCTGCGCCGCTGTTCGTGGAGCCGTCCTCCGGTCTGAACGACGACCTCAACGGCGTTGAGCGTCCCGTCGGCTTCGATATCCCCTGCGCAGATGCTCAGGCGCAGGTCGTCCATTCCCTCGCCAAATGGAAGCGCATGGCACTCTATCGCTATGATATCCATCCCGGCAAGGGCATCTATACGGATATGAACGCCATCAGGCGCGATGAAGAGCTGGATAACCTGCATTCCGTATACGTCGATCAATGGGATTGGGAAAAGGTCATCACGCCGGAAGCGCGCACCCCCTTCACGCTCCATCAGGCTGTCACGGGCATCGTTTCCTGCATCTATGATACGCAGCTGACCGTGCGCGGCAAATACCCTCAGCTTTGCGATACGCCGCTTTTGAACCGCCATGTGACCTTCATCACCGCGCAGGAATTGGAGGATCTCTATCCCGATTTGACGCCCAAGCAGAGAGAAAATGTCTTCGCCAAGAAGCATGGAACCATCTTCATTCAGGGCATCGGCGGAAAACTCCGCTCCGGCAAGCCGCACGACGGGCGTGCGCCGGACTATGACGATTGGGACATGAACGGCGATATCCTCTTTTACAACCCGATCCTCGACAGTGCGCTGGAGATCTCTTCCATGGGCATCCGCGTCAGTCCGGAATCGCTCGACCGCCAGCTGACGCTTGCGGGATGCGACGACCGCCGAAACCTGCCGTTCCATAAGATGCTGCTGGAAGGTCAGCTTCCGCTGACGATGGGCGGCGGCATCGGGCAGTCCCGCCTGTGCATGCTGCTGTTGGGCAAGGCGCATATCGGCGAGGTGCAATCCTCCATCTGGGACGAGCATACCCGCAGGGTCTTTGAAGAATCCGGAATTACGCTGCTGTAAGGAGGCACTTATGCGTTATACAATCGAAAACGAGTTCATCCGCCTGACGGTCGATTCCCTCGGCGCGGAGATGGTCAGCGTGATCGACGTCGCCACGGGCAGAGAGATGCTCTGGTGCGCCGATCCCACGGTTTGGAATCGCCATGCGCCGATTCTGTTTCCCTATGCGGGCAAGCTGACCGGCGGTCACTTCCTTGCCGAGGATGGCAAGGCTTACGAGGGCGGTCAGCATGGCTTTGCCCGCGACCTTGAGCATCGGCTCGTCAGTCAGACGGCAAACGAGCTGACGTTCGAGCTGACCTCCGGCGGGGAAACCTATGCGTATTTCCCGTATGATTTCGCCCTGCGCAGCACCTATACGCTGGAAGGCCGCCGCATCAGCCACAGCGTCGCCGTGCGCAACACGGGCAAGGGAACGCTCCGCTTCGGCTTTGGCTATCATCCGGGCTTCGCTCTGCCGTTTGATGATGCGCACACCGCCGAGGATTACGACGTCGTCTTTGATACGATTGAATCCCCGCTCTGCCTGAATACCGCGCCGAACGGGCTGGTCTGTGCGTCTCCGGATTACTATCTGGCGAGAAACGTTGACCGCATTCCGCTGAGCGCGAAGCTCTTCGCCCACGACAGCCACTGCATGGTCAATCTGAAATCCAAGACGATGGCGGTCGTCGAGCGGGATACCGGACGCCGCATCGTGGTGGATATCGCGGATTTCCCCTATACGCTCATCTGGTCTACGCCGCAGGAGCCGATGCGCTTTATCTGCATTGAGCCGTGGCACAGCATCCCCAGCGAGGACAACGGTCCTATCGAGTGGGAGAAGAAGCCCTGCGCCGCCAGCCTTGCGCCAAACGAAATGTGGCAGACCACGCTGAACATGACGTTTGAGCGATAAGCCTGCGGAATCGGCATAACCCTTTGCATAACGTAAAAAGCAGAAGCCTATCCGCTTTCAAAGCGGCATATGCTTCTGCTTTTTTAACGTATAGGAAATTGCGTAAAATCGCCCGCGTGAGCAAGACTTTGATGTGTGGCGAACTTTGGCGGA
>URJN01000165.1 GCA_900548125.1 uncultured Eubacteriales bacterium | reverse complement strand
TGTCGAAAGCACCGTCATTGGTCACGTCGAGTGGCAAGTTCTGACGATAGACTGCCGTCCAGAAAGACCCGTGTTGCAGTTTGCCGGATTTTCGATGGTGGACTGCTGCCAGCCGTAGCCGACGCCGGTGAGGAACTCCTCAGTCGGCAGCCAGATGCGCTCGTTGTAGATGACGGAGTTGTCATTCTGCATCAGCGGGATGAAGGCAACCTCACCCAGCAGCAACTCTTCCATGCGGTTGAGTGCCGCAATCTTGGCTTTCGGATCGTTGAGCAGATCGCCGTATACGCAGTCATACTGGAGCTTGTCAAACTCTTCGTTGTCAAAGCCGGTGATGTACTTATCCGCGTAGTTGGTCGTCCACGGCGCCATGGAGGTGTACGGGTTGAACGGGCTGCACAGACGCACGCCGATGCCCATGTCATAGGTGCCCGCGCGATAGCGGTCATAAGCAGCGGTCGGGAGGACAGCCTCGAGCTTCAGCTCAAAGCGGTCGGTGCCGAAAAGACCTTCGTAGATTTCCTTGGCAACCTCGGCGGTGCGCTTCATGTCTTCCTGCTCATCAAAGTAGATGTAGCCGACGGTGATCTTCTTTCCGCCCAGCGCTTCATACGCCTTATCGAAGTACTCAAGAGCCAGCTCGCGGTTGGTGGCGAACTTCTCCTTAATCTTCTCAGCTTCTTCCGTCTTGCGGTAGATGGTGCCGCCTTCTCCGTCGTCAACGAAGATAGACTCGGCGACCATGTAAGAAGCAGCGGTGTACATCTTGTAAACATCGTAAGCCATTTCCTCGCGCGGAGCAGCGTACTGGAGAGCCAGACGGAGATCCTTGTTTGCCATTGCGGTGTTGGAGGAAGTGGAGTTCACGAACAGACCCCAAACGGAAGCGGTCATGTTCTTGTGTACGCGCGGGTCATCCTTGTACTGGTCGTACTCGGTGCCGGTCAGGGTATGCTGATCCAGCTCGCCGCTCCAGAACAGCTCGCTGCGGGTGCTCTGAGAAGAGGTGAACAGCATATGCTCGCCATCCACGGAGAACCAGCCATCCTGAACCAGCGGATCATCCGGATTGAGAACGAACATCTGATAGCCGTCGATGACCCATTCGGTCATGATGTAGTAGCCGCAGGACGGGCTCGTCTCAAGCGTCGTGCCGTAGGTCGTGGAGGTGCGATCCGCATTCATCAGGGACTCGTACAGATCTTCCTTGACCGGATTGACGTACTGGCAGATGGTGGTGTAGAAGTCGATATCCGTGCAGGGGTATTCGAGATCGAATTCCAACGTGTACTGATCCAGAACCTTCACGCCGACCTCAGACCAATCGGTCACCTTGCCCTGGAAGTATTCCTTGGCGTTCTTGACCACGACCGGATCAAAGACGTAGGTCGCACCGGTATTCGCCAGCTTCGGGTCGATCTGCATCTTGATGGAATACTCGTAGGTATACGCATCAATCGGCGTGCCGTCGGTCCACTTCAGACCCTCGCGCAGCTTAACGATCCAGGTCAGACCGCCATCCTCGCTGGTCGGCAGCTCTGCTGCATGCTCCGGAACGAATTCAAGATGGGTTCCATCCTTAGATACCATCTGGCGCACGAACGTACCCAAATGCGGCATACGGGTGGACGAAGTGGACGAAGTGTACATGTGCGGGTTCTGCGTCTTGGGGGACGTAGTCCAGCTGTACAGGATGTTGTCTGTGTGATCGGCAACGGCGCCGCCGGCAATCAGTGCGAACGCCATCACGAGAACAAGTGCGAGAAGCTTCTTCATAGAACTCTCTCCTTCTCAAATAAGAATCTGGCACGGGCTGCTGCCGCAGCCTTTATGCCTCAAGCCCTTCTGCCGTTTCAAGCCTTTTTGTCAACCCACCAGCCGACTATTCCGCGCATCAGGCTCTTTATGAAAATCATTATACTCGAATGGCGCGGAAAAATCAATCATAAAAATACGCAATTCTGCCATTTTTGCATCACGTTCAGTCGATTTATCCGTTTTTATGAATAAAAACATCGAATCATCGCGGCATCTTTGCATATTTTTCATTCGTCAACTTGCGATTTTGCATTTTCTTCATCTTTACTGCATTCTCACTTTTTATCACACCTCAGCCTGACGCGGAACGTCTTAATCTCAAACGGACGGGCATGAAGCTGCGCATCCGGCGCAAGACTCGCCGCATTGTTCTCTTCCAGCATGCTGCACGGAATCAGCTCTGCAACCGGCAGATCGGTCAGCAGATGAAAGACCGTATCCGCTTTCTTGCTCTCGTACAGGCGCAGGATGAGGTCTCCGCTTCCGTCATCCGCAGGCTTGAGCGTATCGACGATGATGTTTTCACGGTCTGCCGTAAACGCGCTGAATGTTTTCAGACTGCCGCTCTCCCGGACAATCGGCTCGTTAAACGCCAAGCCCTGCCAAACGACCGGCGCATCGGCAAATGTCCCCTCCCACGCAGTAAAGCCATAGCGGAAATGCTGTTCCCCCTGATCGCTCTGCATCTGGGGCGAAGCCGCCGCGCGCAGAAACGTCAGCTCGATGCTGTTTTCCTCCACGCCGACGCCATACTTGCAGTCGTTCAGCACCGCGCATCCATGTGCATTATCGCACAGCGCAGTATAATGATGATTGCAGACCTCAAAACGCTGTTGGTCATAGCCGCGGCTTCTATGCGTCGGACGCTCGACAAAGCCAAACTGCATCTCGTGAATCGCGTTTTCCGCGCGGACATCCACAGGGAACTCTACCTTGAGCAGACGGTGCAATTCATGCCAATCGACGGTCGTATCAAACGTCACGACCGGACTGGCGGCAGTCAGCGTGATGCTCTGGCGGACGGCGGAATGTCCGATCCGCCCCGACCATACGATGCTTGCAGAAAAGCCTGCCGCGCATTCGATTCGGATATCCTCTGCTTCTGCGGTCACGCTCGGCTGCTCGCGGTAGTTGCTGTCGATATCCCACGCATCGAAAATGCGCGGCACATCCTTATACATCCGCAGGACGTTCATCGGTCTGCCGGCGGTCATTTCACGCCCATCCAGCTTATAAGAAACGATATGCGCCTGCTCATCCAAGCACAGCTCCACCCGCTCCGAACGCATCACAAAGCCGCCCGCCGTCTTATACGCCGTGACCGTCGGCGCGACTTCTCCGTCCGACGACGGCATCAGCGTAACCGCGCCCATCGCCGGAATACACACACGCGCCTGTGCGCCGCAGACAGCGATATGCTCGCCCTCCGGCGTCACCGCGCCACGCGCAAACGCCTTCGGCAGCTCGACAATCTCCTCGCGCTCAAAGCCGAGCGAGTTAAAGAACGTAATGCCCTCTCCATCATTTAACAGCGCATGGCATGCAGACGCTGTATGCTGCTGTGCGTCCCGCTGAAGCTGGCGATGCGCTTCATTCGCCTCCGTATAGACCCGCGCAATCGACGAGCCGGGCAGAATATCATGGAATTGATGCAAGAGCAGCTGCTTCCAGAGCCGCTCGGATTCCTCCTGCGGATAAGCTCTCCCCTTCAGCGTCGCCAACGCACCCCAAAGCTCCATATCATGCAGAGCAAATTCACTGCGGCGGTTGTTGTTTTTGATTGCCGCCTGCGTGGTATACGTTCCGCGGTGGGCGTTGAAATACAGCTCGCCGTCCCATGTATGCTCAGGCGCGCCTTTTTTCTCCAAATCCGCAAAGAAATCCAGAGGCGACATCATCTCTACCCGCGGCATGCCCTCCAAATCGCGCTCACGCATCGCATACTCGATAAAATCGCGGCAAGGTCCGCCGCCGCCGTCGCCGTACCCGAACGGCACCATGAATTCATCCAGATGACGCTTCTGCGCACGGGCTCTCCATGCGCCGCAAAGTTCCTTCGGATCCGTTCGATATGTATAACTGGTCGGCAGGAAGGAGGTAACCGCCGAACCGTCCATGCCTTTCCATGTGAAGTAATGATACGGGAATGGGTCGCCTTCGTTATAGCTCCAGAATATCTTCTGCGTCACCAGATACTCTACGCCGCAGTCGCGCAGCAGCTGAGGCAGAACCGCCGAATAGCCAAACGTATCCGGCAGCCAGAGCATGCGGCTTTCCACGCCGAACTGCTCCCTGTAAAACCGCTTGCCGTAGACCAGCTGACGCACCAGTGCCTCGCCGGAGGGCATATTGGTATCCGGCTCGACATACATCGCGCCTTCCGCAATCCAGCGTCCGTCCTTCGCCGTCCTGCGGATGCGCTCATACAGCTCCGGATAATGCTCCCTGCACATTTCATAGGCAGCAGGCTGGCTCTGAATAAAGCGGTACTCCGGATAACATTCCAGCAGCCTGAGCTGTGCGGCAAAGGTACGCGCCGTCTTTCTGTGGGTTTCCTGCATGGGCCAGAGCCACGCCAAATCCAGATGCGCATTGCCGACCGCCGCCATCAGCGGCGCAGTCGAACCGTTGCGGCTCTCCATCAGCGGGCGCAGACGTTCCCTCGCCCTTCGGTAATCCGCATCGCGCGCCTGCGGCGGCTGCTCAAAATCGACTATGCGCGTGTATTCCTCCAACCCGTCGGCAATCTTTGATGCGCGCAGGGAATCCTCCGGAAGCTCATCCATGAGCATGCTCAGCGTTGAAACATCCATCCAGAGCTGGTAGGCATCCTCGTTCCAGACGCCGAACGTGCTGCGTCCGACGCGGGCGCGCTGTCCCTCTGTTTTGGGATCGGCAAACGCGCCGGGCAGCACGGGTCCTGTCGCGCATCCTCCGACATCCGGAAAATAATGCCCCGCATAGACCTCAAAAAGCAGATTAAACGTCTGCCCTGCCTCGCCGTGCAGCGTCAGCACATTATCGGATATATAATGATGCGGAACGGACACCCACTCCGCGCGTCTTGTGCCAAACACCCTGCCGTCAACGAACAGTGTCGCCTCGCCGCCCATATCCAGCGACATGACAATCCGCTCTCCCTGAGCCGCCTCGGGCAGAACGACCCGCGCGCGCATCCACATGTATTCCCATGTATGTCCCCATTCAGTTCCCTCTTTGACAGGCATAAAGCAGCCCTTTTCCGCCTGTTCCGGCGTCAAATGCTCCATTGTTGTAAAGCCTTCAAAGCATATTTCATCCAACGGACGGTAAAAATCCTGAGACAGGGTTCTCTGCCAATGCTCCAGCCTAGCCCTGTATTCCGAGTGCATCAGTGCCATATTCCGCTCCCCTTCATTTTTGACTTGAC
>URJN01000164.1 GCA_900548125.1 uncultured Eubacteriales bacterium | reverse complement strand
CCCTCATCAGTCCCGAATTGCTCAAGCTCATCGCAGAAATGGGTCACGGGGACGAGCTTGTTCTCGCCGACGCCAATTTCCCGGGCGCGTCGATTGGCAAACGCTGCATCCGCTGTGACGGTCACGGCTGTGCGGACGTCATGCGCGCGCTGCTGACGCTTTTCCCGCTGGATGACTTTGTGACCGCGCCGCTGGCGGTCATGGAGGTTCCGCAGGGCATGTTCCCCGAGGACAAGGCTCCGATTTGGAAGGCGTTCCGCGAGGCGGCGGATACCGAACTGCCGACCGCGCAATTCGATATGATGGATCATGACGCATTTATGGAGCGTGCGCGTGCCGCGTATGCTGTTGTTCAGACGGGCGAAACGGCGCTTTACGGAAACATCATCATCCGCAAGGGCGTTGTCCGTGCATAAACCATGCGGTATACTCAGCTTGTTTTCAGTCCGACGGGCGGCGTCCGCAAGGCGGCGGGGCTGCTGTCCGCCGCGATTTCAGACCGATTTGAAACCATCGACCTTTCGCTGACGCTGAACGGACAAAAGAGTGCGAGGTTTTCCGAAGAGGACGTCTGCCTGATTGCGGTGCCCTGCTTCGGCGGGCGCGTTCCGGAGATTGCGCTGACCCGCCTGGCGCAGACGAGCGGCGGCGGTGCGCGCACCATTTTGCTGTGCGCATACGGCAATCGGGCGGATGAGGATACGCTTCTCGAACTGCGGGATGCGGCGCGCAAAGCGGGATATTTCCCCGTTGCGGCTGTCCGCGCTGTCGCTCAGCACAGCATCATCCCCGAGATTGCCGCCGGAAGACCGGATGACGAGGATGCGCGAAGGCTGGCGCAGTTCGGCGCGGTGATTCGGGACAGGCTCGCACAAAGAGAGCTTCCGCCTGTTCCCATTCCGGAAAAGACGCTTCTGCGTCCCTTCGGCGGTCTGCTCGTCCATCCGCACGCGGGAAAGCAGTGTACCCGATGCGGCAAATGCGCCGCCGTCTGTCCGGTGAACGCCATTCCGCGGAAGCATCCCATGCTGACGGATGATATGCGCTGCATCACCTGCATGCGCTGTACGGTGGTCTGTCCTGTGCATGCGCGCAGGCTCAGCCGGTTTGTCGTCGCGGTCGCGGGGAGAAAGCTCAAGAAGCAATGCGCAGAACGGAAGGAGCCGGAGCTGATCATATGACGGAAAAGGCTCTGCCGCAATTCATTCATCACGAAAGCTCCCCGCTGGGGAATATCCTCCTTGCCGCGGATGAGGTCGGCTTGACCGGATTGTGGTTCGAGGGACAGAAAAATTACGCGCGGACGCTTTCTCCGGAGAGCGGGGAAAGGGAGCTTCCCGTCTTTCGGCAGGCGAAACACTGGCTGGAGGTCTACTTTGCAGGAAAAGAGCCGGCGTTTTCCGTTCCGCTTCATCCGATGGGAACGGCGTTTCAGCAGCGTGTTTGGGATTTTCTGCGCACGATTCCCTATGGGAATACTGCGACATACGGAGAGATTGCCAAACGGCTTGCGGCGGAAAACGGGCTTGCGCATCTGTCCGCGCAGGCGGTCGGCGGTGCGGTCGGGCGAAACCCGATTTCCATCCTGATTCCCTGTCATAGGGTGATTGGAGCGGATGGAAGCCTGACCGGTTATGCGGGCGGCATCGGGCGGAAACGTGCGTTGCTGACGCTGGAACGGGAAGGCGTCGTCAATGCAGCAGAAGCCATTCCGCAAGCAGCACAACAACGCAGCAGGATGCGGCAACCGTGAACAGACTTGCGCCCTTAAACGCCAAAGCGACGCCCAGAAGGAGTGCCAGCGCACCCGCGACGGGCGACTGCGTGGCTTGAACGATTGCCGGAAAGGTCATGACCGCCAGCGTTACATACGGCACATAGAAAAGAAACGACCGCAGAAAACGATTGGTAATCGGCTTTCGGATGAGCGTCAGCGGAAGCGTGCGAATCAGAAAGCTGATGCCAGCCATAATCGCTATGTAGAGGTAGATGCTGTGCGTCATGCCGCGTCCTCCTTCCCTTCGTCCGAAATTGGGAACAACAGTGCCGCGCCTGCGGAGAGCAGAACGGTCAGAATGATCGTCCGCGTGCCGGAGGACAGCGCGGAAACAAGCGGCAGACAGCCGCAGGCCAAGCTCAGCGCAAAGGAGAGCAGCACAAGCACGGCGACGACTTTATTTTTCCGCGCAGGCGGGATGATGATGGCTAAGAACATGCCGTAGAGCGCGACGCTCAACGCGCTGACCACGCGCGCAGGCAGCAGATTGCCCACAATGACGCCCAGCGACGTGCCGACAGCCCAGCTCGGCGCGGCAACCAGAATCGCGCCGTACATGTAATACGGGTCGAGCCAGCCGTCGTAAGAAATCGCAAGACCGAACAGCTCATCCGTCACATCATATCCGACAAGCAGGCGGTGGCGCAGGGGCGTATCCGGCGCGAATTTCTGGCTCAGCGAGCAGCTCATCAGCAGATAGCGGGCGTTGGCGATGAGCGTCACGATGGCGATTTCCAGATAGGACGCATCGGCGGCGATGGTCGTAAAACCGGCGTATTCGCCTGCCGATGCGTTGTTGAGTATACTGACCAGAAAGCCCTGAAAGGCATTCAGTCCGGCGTTTCGCGCCGCAATGCCCAAAGAAAACGCGACCGCCAGATAGCCCAGCCCGATGGGGATGCCGTCGCGCATGCCGCGAACGAGCGCGGGCGTATGGCTGCGCGTGACGCCGCCTGAAAGAGAAGCAGACATGGAAAAGCCTCCGATATGCAGGATGAAAATGAAAAAACAGCAGAACCAAGTATACAGCGAAACCCGCCGTTCGTAAAGCAGAACGGCGGGTTTTTTGAAATTTATGGATAGCTGTAAAAGAATCAGAGGGCTTTGCCGCATGCTCAAAGCATGGGGCTGAAACCGAGGCAAAGAAAGGCGGTCTGAAAAGAAAGATCAATCGGCGAAACGGGTCAGCCTTCCTTCGGAGCGCGGGAGAGCTTCTCCTGCTTCCCTTTCTGTCTGCTCGTCACAAACGCGCGGAAGCAGACTGACGTTACCGCCGCGCCGATGGCAATTGCCGCGACAATCTGCACGGCGACAAGCCCTTCCCGCGCTGCCGCCGCGCCGCGGTCCTCGACCAACGCCAGCATCGCCAGATAGAAGTTGTATCCGGGGACGAGCGGAACCAATGCGCTGAGCAGGAAAATGGTGGACGGCATGCGCATCACGCGCGCCTCGATTTCGCAGACCACGGAAACCAGCACGGTTGAAAGAAAATACGCCGATATCGTGCCCATACCTGCCATGCCCAGAAGCACATACGCCATATAGCCGAACAGCCCGATAAACGACGCGGGCAGGATGGTCTTTTTCGGCGCGTTGAGAATAAAGGCATAGCCCAGCGTGCCGCCGAACGCGCCCAAAGCAGCAACCAGAAGCGCCTTCGCATGGCTCACAGCGCAATCCCTCCCATCATCGCGGCAAACTTCAGCCCGACATAGACGCCCAGCGCAGCGGCGACAGCCAGCAGCAACGCCTCCAGCGCGCGCGTCATGCCGGAAATCAGGTCGCCATACACCGTATCGCGCACGGCGGTCGTCATCGCCAAGCCGGAAAGCAGGGGCATAATGCCGCCGATAATCGCGGCGTTTGCGCTTCCGTAGGGAATAAACGCATGGATGCCCTGTGCGAGTATGGCGGTCATCAGCCCGCCGACAAAGTTTGCAAACAGTGCGCCCATCGGAATCTGCGCAAAGAGAGGCAGAACCGCCTGCACCAGAAGACCGATGACAAACGTGACGACAAACGTTCCCGCGTCGCCTCCGAAAAGCAGGCAGAAGCTCGCCGCCGCCAGCGCATACGCAAAGAGAATCGTCCTTTGCGAAAAGCCGGGCATCCGCCGCGCTCTTTCAAGCTCTGCCTTTGCCATGTCAGGGGTCATCTCGCCGCGCTCAATCCTGCGGGATATCTCGTTGACCATGGCGATGCGCTGGCTGTTCGTTCCGCGCCGGCTGATGCGCCGCACGCATGCGCGTCCGTCCGCTTCCAGAAAAACCGTCGTCGGCAGCGCCGCGATGTTGACATACTCGATATTCAGTCCCTTTGCCATGCGCTGTGCGGTTTCCTCAACACGGTAGGTTTCGCTCCCGTTTTCCAGCAGGAGCTGCGCCGCGTCGCACAACAGATTCAGCTTTTGTTTTTCGGTATCCATAAATCTCCTTTTTGCCCGCAGAGCGGCAGGGTCGCCGCCCTCAACGGCTCAGCCGGAAAAGCGTCATTTGACCCTGACGCTTTTTCCATCCGAAACGACGCACAGGTCGCCGTCCCTCGCGCTATGCACATCCGTTCCCATGCTTTCAAGCAGCTTCACGACAATCGGGTCGGCAGGGTCGTCGTCGCTGTCCGTGATGAACGCAATCTTCGGATGGCAGGCGCTTAAAAACGCCGCACTCACATCCACCGCCCGTCCGTGATACGGCACCTTCAGCACATCGCAGGCGATATCGCCCGCACGGAGAAGCTCGGTCTGCCGCGCATCCTCCGCGTCGCCGGTGAAAAGGAATTTTGTTTCGCCGTATGTCAGATAGGTTGCCAGAGAAAAGTCGTTCTCTTCGTCGATGCCGTAGTCCGTTTCCTGCGCGGCTGTGATGCGCAAAGCGATATCGCCGAATTCAAATGTCGTTTCGCCCTTCGCGCTGAGAATATCGACCTGCGTTTTCGGGCTTTGGGAAAGCGCATCCATAAATTGCGTATGCTGCTTGCTTTCCTTGGCATATTCGGGCATGACGACCCTTGCAACGGGAACGGATTCCAGCACCTTGTCCGCGCCGCCGACGTGATCCTTGTCAAAATGGGTGATGATCATCAGGTCGATGGCGTTCACACCGTCCTTTGCAAATCGCTCTGCCAGCTTTTTGCCGCCCTTGTTCGTCCCTGCGTCGATGAGAATCTGCTGACCGGACGGCGCGGTGATCAGCATCGCGTCCGCCTTACCCATGTCAAAAAACCGAACGGTCATCTCCTGCGCCTGCGCCGAAAGACCGAAGAGGGCGAGCAGGGCCGCCGCCACCATAGAAAATAACTTTTTCATATACCCTCCTGTTTTTGCTTATTATAACAAAACACATGACGAAAGAAAAGCGGGAAATCATGCCGCGCTTGACGCGGCTTGCCCGCAAAACTATAATGGGAGCATGGAGTGAGCCGTTCTTCATTCCTGACATCTTGGCTTTTATTGAACCACACAGG
>URJN01000163.1 GCA_900548125.1 uncultured Eubacteriales bacterium | reverse complement strand
GCGCAAGCTCGTACTGATTGCGGGCATCGTGTTCAACGTCGGTCTGCTGGGCTATTTCAAGTACACCGGCATGTTCATCGACGTTCTGAACCGGGCATGCGCCTTTCTCGGCTTTGAAATGCAGCTGCCGCAGGTGGATATTCTGCTGCCGGTCGGCATCAGCTTCTACACCTTCCAGGCGCTGGGGTACATGATCGACGTCTATAAAAAGCGGACGAAGGCGGAAACCAACCTCTTCCGCTATGCGCTGTTCATCTCATTCTTTCCTCAGCTGGTCGCCGGTCCCATCGAGCGAAGCAGCCGCCTGCTCAAGCAGCTTTCCACGCCGCATGATTTCGATTACAGGCGTGCCCGCGACGGACTGCTCATCATGCTGCTGGGCTTCTTTGAAAAGGTGGTCATCGCCGACCGCGCCGCCATCTATGTCAACGCCGTCTTCGGCGACTGGTTGAATGCCTCCGGTGCACAGATTGCGCTTGCAACCGCTGTCTTTGCCATTCAGGATCTTTGCGACTTTGCAGGCTACAGCTATATCGCCATCGGCACGGCAAAGGTGCTGGGCGTCGAGCTGATGACCAACTTCCGCCAGCCATACTTCGCCCACTCGGTCACGAACTTCTGGGCGCGCTGGCACATCAGCCTCAGCTCGTGGTTCCGCGATTACATCTATTTTCCGCTCGGCGCGGGGCGCAAGGGACCTGCGCGCAAGGCACTCAACGTGATGATTGTCTACACCGTCAGCGGTCTGTGGCATGGCGCGGCACTCAAATATGTTGCGTGGGGCATGCTCAACGGCGCGTTGCAGGTGGTCGAAGGGATTCTGCCGCAGTCGCGCCCCAAACGCTTCATCAAGCTGCATCACCTTTGCAGCGTCCTGTGGACGGACTTCCTGATTCTCATCACGATGCTCATCTTCCGCGCCAACTCGCTGAGTGCCGCGCTGGGCATGCTCCTGCGCATCCCGACCGCGTGGACAGAGCCTGCGCTGGCAACGGGCTTCTCCGCGATGCAGTCGCTCTGTCTGGGCATCTGTATCGCCGTGCTTTTCGCCATCGAGCTGCTGCATGAAAAGCGCAAAACGCTGACCGAGCTGACCGACCGCCTGCCCGTTGCCGCACGCGGCACGCTGTATCTGCTGGCGATTCTCGCCATCGCGGTGTTCGGCGTATGGGGCGCGGGTTACAGCGCACAGGCGTTCATCTACTTCCAGTTCTAACCCATCCTTTCCGCTCCGTGCCAAGGGATGACCACGAGGTCTTGAAATATGAAACGATTCTTCTGCGTTCTCCTCTTTATCGCCGCAGTCATCGGCGGGCTTCTGCTCTGC
Organism: uncultured Eubacteriales bacterium; assembly: GCA_900548125.1. GTDB lineage: Bacteria > Bacillota > Clostridia > Christensenellales > Aristaeellaceae > Ventricola. The sequence continues at coordinate 3,919 of URJN01000163.1, read as the reverse complement.
GACCATGTCACCCGAAGGGACGACAGCGAGCGCAAGTTCCGCTCCTTTTACGATGAAAAGCAGGATATCGACGTCTTCTTCATGGGGACGAGCCATGTTCTTGACGATATCACGCCGATGGAGCTTTGGCGCGATTTCGGCGTAACCAGCTACAACATGGGCACTTCATCCGAATGTCTGGGCATGACGGAATGGATTCTCAAGCTGACCGCCGAGGTGCATAAGCCCAAAATCGCGGTCATCGACGTCTACTATATCGACAAGCCGCTCGACTCGGCATGGACGTACAGCTATCGCCATCTTTTCTTTGACAGCTATCCGCTCTCCTTCAGGAAGTTCGAAGCCGTTCGCGCAACGCTTCCCAAGGAGCAATGGATGGAGTTCATGATGCCCTTCTCGCTCTATCACAGCCGCTGGGAAGAGCTGATGACCGGCACGAGCGCGCGCATGATTGACTGTGAGCCGTTCATGATGGGCAGTGAAATGCGCATCGGGCGCGGCGAACCGCTTCCCTATACCCGTACGCACGAGATGACCGAGGGCGAACTGCCGGGCGTGCAGGCTTTGAGAAACATCGCTGCCTACTGCCGCGAAAACGGCATCGAGCCTGTCTTTATGGCGTTGCCTGCCCCCTCCTCCGAGCAGCAGCAGGCGGACATGAACAGCGTGCAGCGGCTCGCAGATGAGCTTGATGTGCCGTTCCTCAACCTGTTTGACGAGGACACGGGCATCGACTTCTATACCGATTGCTATGACTATCTGGGGCATATGAATCCGGACGGCGCAAGCAAGCTGACGCATTTCGTCGGTCAGTGGCTGACCGAGCATTATGCGCTGGACGACCGCCGAGGCGATGACGCATACAGCGCATGGAACGAAAAGCTGGCTCAGTACGAAGCATACCGCGCGGAGAATTGGGAAAACAGCGAATTCGTTCAGTCCGTCGGGTCTTGACAAATCGCCCCGCTCTGATAGAATGATAGAGTAAGCAGAAAAAGGAGTATGATTCTCATGAATTTTGAACAGCTGAAAGAAGTTATCGTCGCGGCTCTGCCCAACTGCAACCCCGACGCCGTCACCCCGGAAGCCCAACTCGTGCCCGATGTATGCGCAGACAGCCTGGACACGGTCGAGCTGAGCATGGCGATTGAGGACAAGCTCGGCGTGAGCATGCCCGACGGACTGATGGCAACGTTCCTGACCGTGAACGACCTGCTGACTTATCTGAAGGAAAACAAGTAAGCCCTGTTTCACCCATTTCGTCAATATTCCGAGACCCGCCGTGCGCCGTGCGGGTCTTTTTTGAAAGAGGTCTGAATGATGAACGGATTAAAGCTGATTGCAACCGGTCGTGCATTGCCCGAAAGAGCCATGACCAACGACGATATGCGCCAGTTTGTCGATACCAGCGACGAATGGATTTCCACCCGAACCGGCATCCGCCAGCGTTATTTCTGCGGCGAGGGCGAAAACACGACGTCACTCTCCATTCAAGCGGCGCGCATCGCGCTTGAGCAGAGCGGCATCAGCAAAGAGGACATCGGCTGCGTGCTGGTCGCAACCTCCTCCGGCGAATACGCCATGCCCAGCACGGCGTGTCTGGTTCACGCGGCGTTGGAGCTGCCGCAGAATATTCCCGCCATGGATGTCGGCGCGGCGTGCGCAGGTTTCCTCTTTGCGATGGAAACCGCACGCGGTCTGCTTCTGGCGAACGACAAACGCTGCGCGCTGGTCATCGGCGCGGAGCAGATGAGTGCCGTTCTGGATATGCAGGACAGAAACACCTGCGTGCTTTTCGGCGACGGCGCAGGCGCGGCGGTTTTCGAGCTTTGCAAGGACGCGCCCTATGAGCATGTCGTCGGCGTGCGCGGCGATACGCTCATCCGTGTCGGCGGTCCCTGCCGCGAGCAGCGGATGACGATGGACGGACAGGCGGTTTTCCGCTTTGCCGTCACGACGATTCCTCAATGTGTGAATGAGCTGTGCCAAAAGGCGGGCATCACGCCGGACGATGTTGATTGGGTCATCTGCCATCAGGCGAATGTCCGCATCTTGGATGCAAGCATCCGCCGCTTGGGCATGCCCGCCGAAAAGTTCTACCGCAATCTCGACCGATACGCGAACACAAGTGCTGCGAGCATTCCCCTTGCGCTGGACGAGATGCGCGAAAAGGGACTGCTCCAGTCCGGTCAGCGCATCATTCTGGTCGGCTTTGGCGGCGGCTTAACGTGGGCAGGCGTGATGATGGAGGTTTAAGCGGGCTGAGCCCGCTCTCACTTCCGCCGAAGTTCGCAAAGCATTGAAGTTTTGCGCACGCGGGCGGTTTCGGGCAATTTCCGATGCGTTAATCAGTGGGCTGAGCCCGCCTTCACTTCCGCCGAAGTCTGCAAAGCGTTGAAGTTTTACGCACGCGGGCGGTTTCGGGCAATTTCCCGTATCATTGGCAAATCGGGCTAAGCCCGCTCTCACTTCCGCACGACGAATGACGACGGATGAAAACAACGACTTGAGGAACACACAGACATATGAAGATTGCTTTTCTCTACGCCGGACAGGGCAGTCAACGGGTCGGCATGGGGCGCGACCTGTATGACGCTTCTCCCGCCTTCCGCGCCGCTTTCGACGCGGGAGATCTCGATTTTGATTTGCATGCGCTCTGCTTCGAGGGCGCACAGGAAACGCTCAACCAGACGCAGTATACCCAGCCCTGCATGGTGGCCTTTGCCTGCGGCGTGACAGCAGCGCTGTTTGACTCAGGCCTCCGTCCGGATTATGTCGCGGGGCTGAGCCTGGGCGAATACAGTGCGCTGGAGGCTTCCGGCGTGTTGACCGCCCAATCCGCGATTGAACTGGCGGCATACCGCGGCGCGGCGATGGCGAAAGCCAGTGAGGGCATACAGAGTGCGATGACCGCCGTGCTGGGGCTTGACCGTGAAGCACTGATGCGCTGCTGTGAAGAAGCAGGCGAGCTGGGCGTCGTACAGATTTGCAACTACAACTGCCCCGGTCAGATTGTCATCGGCGGCGAAGCTGCCGCCGTCGCACGCGCGGGCGAGCTTGCCAAAGAAGCGGGGGCGCGACGTCTGCTTCCCCTGCGTGTCAGCGGACCTTTCCATACGCCGCTGATGCGTCCTGCCGCGGAAGCACTGCACGAGCGTTTCCAAAGCGAGGTTTTCGGCGGCATGCAGATTCCCGTCCTTTTCAACTGCCTCGGCAAAGAAAAGGGGGACGAAACCATTCCGTCGCTTTTGGAGCGTCAGGTCTTTTCTCCCGTGCGGATGGAGGATACGATTCGCGAACTGGCGCGGCTCGGCACAGATACGTTTGTCGAAATCGGTCCCGGCACGGCATTGACCGGATTCGTCCGGAAAACGCTCGGCGCGGCGGTGAATTGCTATGCCGTCGAAAATGCCGCGGGACTTGAAAAAGCCGTGGAAGTTCTGCGCTGATTCGAGCTGCAAGCGCGAAGCGGCGGTTATAACAGTGCTTTAAAAAATAATCCAAAATGAAAAATGACCCGGGCTTTACCGTTGATCGCGGCACAGCTCGGGTCATTGATTTATGATGCGTTTTCAACCTTACGGCAGGATGATCTTCGGGTCTTTCTCGCGCGCCCGATAAATCACAAAGCGGTTGCCGATGCACTGCACCGGCTCAGCACCCGCGCCCTCGCAGAGCGCGTCAATCGCTTCACGGGCGGTCATCGGGCTATTCTGAAGCACGGTGCCCTTAATCAGCTCACGCGCTTCAAGCGCGTCGGAAACCTGCTTCACCATATTTTCATTGACCCCGTCCTTGCCCACGTGGACAATGGGATCCATCGTATTCGCCAAGCTGCGCAGATACGCACGCTGTTTACTGGTCATAAGCTGTCCTTTCTCCTATCAAAACAAGAGTACGTCAATCGCGTCGGGGTGCA
>URJN01000162.1 GCA_900548125.1 uncultured Eubacteriales bacterium | reverse complement strand
ACACTCTTTCCCTACACGACGCTCTTCCCCCTTATTTTTTGCAGCCTGCGGCGGAGGAGAGAGCGGGTTCAGCCCGCTTCTTCCGAAAAATAACAGAATCTTTCCGTGCCGGATTGCCCATGCTATCACCATCAAGCGATATCATGAAGGGAAGATCAGCGATGGAAAAAATCAAAGTCGTTCAATATGGATGCGGTAAGATGAGCAAGTATATTCTGCGCTATCTGCATGAGCATGGCGCGCAGATTGTCGGCGCAATCGACGTCAATCCGGAAATCGTCGGGCAGGACGTCGGCGATTTCGCCGGACTGGGCATCAAAACCGGCGTCATCATCCGCGAGGACGCGGACAGCGTGCTGGATGAGTGCGACGCGGACGTTGCGATTGTGACCCTGTTCAGCTTTATCGGCGATATCTATGACCATGTCGAAAAGTGTGTTCGCCGCGGCATCAATGTCATCACTACCTGCGAGGAAGCCATCTACCCATGGACGACGTCCGCCGCGCAGATCAATCGGCTCGACGCGCTTGCCAAGGAAACCGGATGCACCATCACCGGCAGCGGCATGCAGGATATTTTCTGGATCAACATGGTTGCGCTCCTTGCGGGCGGCTGCCACAGCATCACCAAAATCAAGGGTGCGTACAGCTACAACGTCGATGAATACGGCTTGGCACTCGCGAAGGCGCACGGCTGTGACCTGACGCCGGAGGAATTCGAGCAGCAGATTGCCCATCCGGTTTCCTTTGAGCCGTCCTATGCGTGGAACGCCAGCGAAGCCCTCTGCCATCAGCTGGGGCTGACCGTTCGCTCCATCGGGCAAAAGCATGTCCCGTGCATCATCGACCACGATATTGAATCCGCGACGCTGGGCAAGGTCATCAAGGCGGGACGCTGCATTGGCATGCGTGCCGTCGTGACCATCGAAACCATGCAGGGCATCACCATCGAGGAGGAAACCATCGGCAAGGTCTATGAGCCGAACGACGGCGATTTGTGCGACTGGAAGATTTTCGGAGAACCGGATACCGAGTTCCATGTCGTCAAGCCCGCTACCGTTGAGCATACCTGCGCCACGGTCGTCAACCGTCTGCCGAGCCTTCTGCGTGCGCCCGCCGGTTATGTGACCGCAGATCAGCTCGAACCGCCGCAGTATCTGACATATCCGATGGAGCTTTATTGCTGACGCAGAGCAGGAAAGCCGCGCACACACGGACGGCTTTGCATGATTTCCCATCCATCAAAAACACAGGCACGGGGTCAAGCCCGTGCCTGTGTTCATTCTGCCTGTAAAGAATGATGAAAGGGAATTACTGGTTCGCCGCGGCGTTCACACCGGAAGCGGGACGAATTACGAAATCGACAAACCCTTGTTCACCGCCTGTGTACAGTTGCGTGTCATCCATCCCTTCTGTATACTCTACTGCGGAATAAGTCAATCTGCATGGAATAATTTCGTCTTTCAGTTTTGCGCGTATAGCTTGTGCAGCGTGGATTCTTTCCTCTGCGTAATCTTTCATGTCTGGATATTGTTCGCTCCATTCTTTCATTTTCTGATCGAACTCTTCGTTGAGCCAATCCAGATCAACCTCTTCAATGAATATGATATCGCCTTCAGGAGTGCGAAGCATGTCTGAAGAACCAAAGACATCCAGAGTTCCGTCAAACAGAGTGATTTCTTTTCTATCAATCAGCAGCAGTTTTTTTGTGCTGTCATCCATCATCTGCATCGGCGGTCCATAACGCAAGGAACCGGTATAGCCGTCTGTATCCGGAGAACGCCATAACCAGTGCATGGCTCGATCCTCGCTGTCATCTGTTGCAGTGGTTGAACCGCCTTCGCCGATATATGCGCCATCCGTATCCAGTGCCCACATGCTGTGCAATTCATATTGTGCGGGATTCTTCGGCGAAACTTTAAAAGAGATGGTCAGTTTTTCGGCTTCCGGAGTCCAAGAAACATCTTGAACGGATACATCGACCAGACTGTTTTCTGATTGAGTTTGTTCAGGGTTCTCGGTCAGATTCGCCATGACAGCCTCGTAGATTTCAGGCTGATGGTCGCGCAATGCACTGCCCCGATTATTGTAGTACCAATCCTGATTATAGAGTATTCCCGCCGCCAAAGCGGTGATGGTAATGACAGATAATATAAGAAGAATAATAAAGGCAAGCGATACCTTTTTGACCATAGGTTCTTCTCCTTTCGCGTGTGCAAGAACCCGCTGCGTGAGCCATGGATCTTCCTGCACATGAGAAAGAGAGTGATTCACTGCCTTCTGGACTCGTTCCTGTTCCTCATGCAGGGTCATAATCATCACTTCCTCCCAAAGCAAAGCGCAGTTTCTTTCTTGCACGGTTCAAGCGGCTGCCTACAGCCTGACGAGATATTCCGAGGGTTTCGGCGGCTTCTTCGTAAGCCATTCCTTGCAGCCAGCAAAGCAGAGCGACTTCTCTTAATTTTACAGGAAGATTCATGATTTCTGTCGTCAGCTCATCATCTTCTGCGGCGGCAGGAGCAGGGCGTTCCGTAATCATGTCCAATGTGACGGTTCGATCGATATATCTGAACCATCCGGTTCTATAAACGTTTTTACAGGTATTGATCGCTATGCGTGTCAGCCAAGTTTTTTCGGAGGAATCAGCTCGAAAGCTGTCCAAATTCCGGTAGGCTTTGATGAATGTTTCCTGTACCGCATCTTTCGCCTGCTCCTCATCGTGTAGATACATTATGCAAAGACGGAGCAGTGGAAGCTGGTACAAGGATATCATATGTTCAATTCTTTTTTCTTTACTGTCTGGGCCCTTGACAGTTTCCACGGCAACCTCACCACCTTTCATCTATTAGACACAAAAAGCAGAGAAAACGCAACATCAATTCAACGATTTTGCTATGTTTTGTTCGGGTATTCGGACAGGTAGGATTTCTGTTTTTATCCATCAAAAAAACAGGCACGGGGTCAAGCCCGTGCCTGCGTTCATTCTGCCTGTAAAGAATGATGAAAGGGAATTACTGGTTCGCCGCGGCGTTCACACCGGCGATACGGCCGAAGGTGAAGATGTCAGCCTCAGCGTTGCCGCCCAGACGGTTGCCCGCATGGACACCGCCGGTGACTTCGCCAGCCGCCCACAGACCGCTGATGGCTTCGCCGTTGGCATTCAGAACATGCGCCTCGCTGTCAATCTTCACGCCGCCCATGGTGTGGTGGAGGGAAGCCTTGCGCGGGCTGATGACGAAGCCGCGGTTCGGATCTGCTTCGATGGCATCGATGTCGATCGCGCCGGCAAGCACTTCCTTGCCGAAGTCCGGATCATTCTGAGAAGCGACATAGCTGTTGTACTTCTCGATGGTCGCGCGGAGAGCTTCCTCGGTGAAGTTCGGGTTCGCGCCGCCGGCGGTCTTCTTGGAATTCTCCGCCAGCTCAGCCAGCGTGGAGCCATACCAGACATGACCGTTGTCCACCATGTTCTGCACGGTGGTGCCGAACAGAGTGTTATCCAGAGAAGCGCCGAGAAGCTCGCCGTTCTCGTTGGTTTCGCTGCCCGCGTAGATGATGTAGAAGATGCTGCCGTCCAGCGCAAGGGAAGCCTTGGTCAGCACGTCGCGCTCGGCGTACTCGTTGACGAAGCGGTTGCCCTCACCGTCAATCCAAATCTGCTGGGAAGCGTCGCCCCAGATGCCGTCGGTCATGGTGCCCTTGACCGGAGAGGAGGAAGGCATCATCTGAACGATTTCAAGACCGGTGGTGTCCGCGCCGACTGCCGTTGCCATCACGATGCCGTCGCCCTTGTTGGTGCCGACGTTGGTGGTGAGCATATGGCTGCTCAGGCTGTCGCCCCAGTAGTTGTCGTATTCCTTCACCATGGTCGGGTTGGCGCAGTAGCCGCCGCTGGCAAGCACGACGCCGTTGGTCACGTTGATGGTGATGTTGGTGCCGTTGACCTTCTGAGCGGTCGCGCCGACGATCTTGCCGTTTTCATCCGCCAGCAGAGAGGTGGCGGCGGTTTCGGTGTAGATGGTCACGCCCGCCTTTTCGGCGCTGTCCTTCAGGATGGAGATCAGCTCCGTGCTGGCGGAAACGCGATGGGTGCGCGGCCACATGGCGCCCAGAACGGTGAACAGGCCGGAGGAAGCGTCCGCGCCGTTGGCGGCGTATACGCCGATGCTGTCGAGCCACTTGAACGCGTCGAGGGAATTTTCAGCGAGGGTACGCGCAAGAGTGATGTCGGAGGCGACCCAGCTGCCATCCAGCAGCTGACGCAGACCGCCGACATAGATGTGCCACATGTGCAGGGAAACGGAGTCAAAGCCCGGCATATCCACGCCCGCGGTCTTGCCCTCGTTCGCGGCATAGAAATCGGTGATGTCCTGCTGGAGCTGGGTCAGAACTTCTTCCCACTCCGGGAACACATCAAACTTCAGGCTCGGATCGCTGTGGTCGAGCGCGAGATAGCCGTCCATCGTGTTCTTCTGCGCGACAGTCAGGATGACGCCCTTCTGCGCTTCCGGATCGACGGTGTTGTACGCGCCGCCAGCCATCATGGTGTTGCCGCCCAGGAAAGAGCTTTTTTCAACCAGAATGACCTTCGCGCCGCCCTGCGCCGCAGAAATCGCCGCGGACAGACCGGCTCCGCCGCCGCCGACAACCAGCACGTCGGCATCCCAAACCTCGTCCTCGCCGGCAGGCTCGGAGTAGGCGTTCGCCTTCAGCGCGTCGGCATCCAGACCGGCAGCCTTGGCAGCGTTGGCAGCCGCACGCATGATGGCGTTGCTCGCCAGCGTCGCGCCGGTTACGGCGTCCAGCGTGGTGGTCTGATGCTCCACCATCAGCTGCGGCAGACGCTCCATGGCGACGCCCGCGATGTTGGCGGTCTCGTGGCATTCAGTCAGCTCGACGTTTTTGATAACGCCGTCTTCGACGGTCATGGCAACCGTTACGGTGCCCTGCATGCCGATGGAAGAGCCTTCGTAGACCTCCGCAGATGCGCCGACGCAGGCGGTCAGCAGCATCGCAAGGCACAGCAGGCAGGCGAGGAGCTTGGAGTTTTTCATTTGAAACAAATCCCCCTTAACCAGTTGTGAAAAAAAGTGGACAGCCGCCTTTTTATGTACAGGCTTGGCGGCGATGAGGGGATTATAATCCTGTAAGCGACTTACAAGTCAAGGATTTAACGTAGAAAATTTCACAAATTGCGATAAGCGATGCCCATCCACAATCCGTGCAGCCGTTTCCCATTTAAAGTATGGGAATAGACGAAGCGGCC
>URJN01000161.1 GCA_900548125.1 uncultured Eubacteriales bacterium | reverse complement strand
GTATGCGCTCTCGTCCTTCTTTGACAGTTTATATGATAGCAGGTATTGACTTGGGCATCATGCGACATCGTGCGACATTGTGCGCCAACTTTCAGAGGTCGATTCGCGTAGGCAGGGTACCAATGACTTTATGCGGGGCATGACGAGCATTCCGTGCAAGACAGACTGTTCGGCATCCAGCGAAAAACCCGTTGAGTGGAAAAAACTCATAGACGACAAAGGATAGACCAGAACCATCCTCTTTGACCCTACCATTATAGCACAGTATTTTGTACCAAACTGTCCGGAATTGTCCCAAGTTGTCCTAAACTGTCTCAAGTTTGCTTATGCGTATCCTTCGCCAATGCAGGAACCAATAAAGCAGTTGTTTAGCATATTTTGTTTGCGTGCGATAAGGCAGTGTAAGCCATGCAGTGGAACGTGAGAATATCGCGCTGCCTGTGGGACATTGCAGCCGCTGACAGCATTGAAAAACTGAGCGTATCCAATCCACACTTGTTGCTGCTCCATCGTTGTGGTAGAATAGAATAAACATCCAGTATGGACGGATTATGCAATCTTCTGGCGCAGGCAGCCGGTTGGAACCGGGCAGCATTTTGTGGAGGGGACGAGGATGAGCGGCATCATTCCCAAGTGGCAAATGACCGAAGAGGACATCAAGCTCAACTTCATCACGCCGGCGCTTTCCCCAAAGTGGAACGGGCGGATGACGATGGAGACGCAGATTACCGACGGAAAGATCAATCTGCGGGGCAATCTGGTGTCGCGTGCGCAGCCGAAGCGGGCGGACTATGTGCTGTACATCAACGCGAACAACCCGATTGCGATTGTCGAAGCCAAGGACAATCAGCACGCCGTGGCGGACGGACTGCAGCAAGCCATGACGTATGCGCAGATGCTCGACGTTCCCTTCGCGTACAGCTCGAACGGCGACGCTTTCCGGGAGCACGACTTCCTGATGGGTACCGAGCGCGACATCGCCATGGAGAATTTCCCGACGCCGGACGAGCTGTACGCGCGCTTTCAGAAGGGCGCAAACGGCGGCGCGGGCCTGACGCAGGCAGAGGAGGCCATCATCGGGCAGCCGTACTATTCGAGCCAGAGCACCTATCCGCCCCGCTACTATCAGCGCGTCGCCGTGAACCGCACGCTGGACGCCATCGCCCGCGGGCAGAACAGGATTCTGCTTGTCATGGCGACGGGCACGGGCAAGACCTACACCGCGTTCCAGATCGTCTACCGCCTGCTGCGCAGCGGCATGAAAAAGAAAATCCTGTATCTGGCTGACCGAAACATACTGGTCGATCAGTCCATCCAGCAGGACTTTGCACCGCTGGAAAAGACCATCCACAAGATCAATGTGGCCAAGGACGATCCCAGCAGCATCACGTCGTATGAGGTGTACTTCTCCCTGTATCAGCAGCTCGTCGGGGACGACGAGGAGGAGCATTACTCCGCGCTGTTTCAGCCGGACTTCTTCGACCTTGTGATCGTCGATGAGTGCCATCGCGGCTCCGCCAAGGAGGAGAGCCGCTGGCGCAGAATTTTGGAATATTTCTCTTCCGCAACACAGATTGGAATGACCGCCACGCCCAAGGAGACGCGGTACATCTCCAACATCTCGTACTTCGGCGACCCGGTGTACACCTACAGCCTCAAGGAGGGCATCGAGGACGGCTTCCTCGCGCCCTTCAAGGTCATCAATATCACGACGGATATCAGCGACGGCTGGCGGCCGTACAAGGGGCAGCGCGACATCTACGGCGACGAAATCGAGGACAGAATCTACAACAACAGCGACTACGATTACAACATCGTCATCGAGGATCGCATCCGGCAGGTGGCCAGAGAGATTACGGCCTACCTTAAGAGCACGGACCGCATGGCGAAGACCATCGTGTTCTGCGCGACGGAGGACGCGGCGATGCGGATGCGCAACGCGCTTGCGGAGCTGAATGCGGACATGATGCAGCAGAACCCGGATTACGTCGTGCGGATTACCGGCGGGGACATCGAGGGCAAGAAGAAGCTCAAATACTTCATCTCCGTTGGGGCGAAGTACCCGGTGATCGCCACGACCTCCAAGCTGCTCTCCACGGGCGCGGACTGCAAGATGACCAAGCTGATCGTGCTGGATGAAATGATCAGCTCCATGACGGAGTTCAAGCAGATCATCGGTCGGGGCACGCGCCTGCGCGAGAAGGAGGGCAAGACGCACTTCGTCGTGATGGACTTCCGAGCGGTCACGCGCTTGTTTGCCGACCCGGACTGGGACGGCCCCATCGAGATCGACGAGGGCTTTACGCCGGGCGGCAGCCGTGTGCCGCGCGGAGGCAGCCCGGAGGGCGGCGAGGGTGATCCGCCGATTGATCCTGATCCGCCGCGCCAGATGCCCGTGGTGGACGCGGAGGGCTGCACGGTGCGCATCATCAACAAGACGGTCTCCGTCTATGACACCAACGGCAAGCTGCTGCGTCAGGAAAGCATTGTGGACTACACGAAGTCCAACATCCTGGGCACCTATGCCTCGCTGGACAACTTCATCCGCCAGTGGACGGCGGAGGAAAAGAAGGAGAGCATCCGCGAGCTGCTGCGGGAACGGGGCATCGATCTGGAGCTGATGAAGGCGGAACAGGCGATGAGCGACGTGGACGACTTCGACTTCATCTGCCATGTCGCCTTCGACAAAAAGCCGCTGACACGCCGGGAGCGCGCCGACAACGTGAAGAAGCGGGACTTTCTGAGCCGATACAGCGGCGCGGCTCGCGAGGTGCTGGAGGCGCTGCTGGACAGGTACATGAACACCGGCATTTACGAAATCGAAAAGACCGATATCCTGAAGCTCGACCCGTTTGCGAAGATGGGAAAGCCCGCGCGGATTGCCGGATATTTCGGCGGGCGCGACGGATACATGCAGGCGGTCAAAGCACTGGAAAACGCAATTTATGCAGATGAGGCAGGTTAAACTATGAGCAATCTTTCCGGATTCGTCAAGCGGCTGCGCGACATCATGCGCAATGACGCGGGCATCAACGGCGACGCGCAGCGCATCGAGCAGATCGCGTGGATGCTGTTTTTGAAGGTCTACGATGCGAAGGAGCAGGACTGGGCGTTTGACGACGAGCGCTATGTGTCCATTCTCCCGGAGGTGTGCCGCTGGGCGAACTGGGCGCACGACGACAAGTCCGGCAGCGCCATGACCGGCGACAAGCTGCTCGGCTTCGTCAACAACACGCTCTTTCCCGTACTCAAGGGCAAGGATGTTAAGGACGCCAGCGGGAAAACGCTCGTTGAGGGCATCCGCGTGACCGCACAGACGCCCATCAAAAAGGCCATCGTGCAGACGGTGTTCGCGGACGCCAACCAGTACATGAAGGACGGCGTGCTGCTGCGGCAGGTCATCAACGTCATCGACGAGCTGGATTTGTCCGACTACGAGGAGAGCCACGCCTTCAACGAAATCTACGAGAGCATCCTCAAGGAGCTGCAAAGCGCCGGCTCCGCGGGCGAGTTCTACACGCCTCGCGCCGTGACCGACTTCATGGCGAGGATGATCCAGCCGAGGATCGGCGAGCAGATGGCGGACTTTGCCTGCGGCACGGGCGGCTTCATCACCAGCTGGCTTGGCGAGCTGCAAAAGCAGATCAAGAACACGGCGGATGCGAAGAAATACGGGGATTCCATCTACGGCATTGAGAAGAAGCAGTTCCCCTACATGCTCTGCATCACCAATCTGCTGCTGCACGGCCTCGATGTGCCGCAGGTGTTCCACGACAACAGCCTGCTGCACGATGTACTGGATTACACGGAGAAGGATCAGTTCGACGTGATCCTGATGAACCCGCCCTACGGCGGCAGCGAGAAGAAGGACGTGAAGAACCACTTCCCGGATGACCTCGCCAGCAGCGAGACGGCGGATCTGTTCATGTCCGTCATCATGTACCGGCTGAGACCCGGCGGGCGCGCGGCGGTCATCCTGCCCGACGGCTTCCTGTTCGGCACGGACAACGCCAAGGTGAACATCAAGAAGAAGCTGCTCAGCGAGTTCAACCTGCACACGGTCATCCGCATGCCGGGCAGTGTCTTTGCGCCGTACACCTCCATTACCACCAACATCCTGTTCTTCGACCGCACCGGTTCGACGCAGGAGACGTGGTTCTACCGGCTGGACATGCCGGAAGGCTACAAGCATTTCTCCAAGACTAAGCCCATGAAGCTGGAGCACTTCGACCCGGCGATTCAGTGGTGGCACAACCGGCAGGAGATCGCGGCGGACGGCTTTGACAAGGCGAAGCGCTTCACCGCGCAGCAGCTGACACAGGAGCTTCATTACAACCTCGATCAGTGCGGCTATCCCCACGAGGAGGAGGAAATCCTCGATCCGATGGATTTGATTCAGCGGTATCAAGAGGAACGCGCCTCGCTGAACGCGGAGATTGACCGCGTGCTCTCGCAGATCACCGCGATTCTTGGGGGTGGGCAGGGATGACGCCGCAGGAGCTGAAAAGCAGCATTTTACAGTTGGCGATACAGGGCAAGCTCGTGGAGCAGAGGCCGGAGGAAGGCACGGGCGAAGAACTGTATCAGCAGATTCAGGCAGAAAAGAAGCGGCTGATTCAAGAAGGCAAAATCAAAAAGGAGAAGCCCTTGCCCGAAATTGCAGAGGATGAAGTGCCGTTTGAGATTCCGGAGAGCTGGAAATGGGTGCGGCTAGGAGATATATCAAGCTACTCTCAGAGGAAAGGTAAAGTGATCGCAAGTGCTATTTCTCCAGAAATGTGGACACTTGACTTAGAAGACATTGAAAAAGAAACCGGTAGGATAATCCGGAAATGTACAACATCCGATAGAACTATCTCTGGTGATAAAGTCATCTTCTTTAAGGGACAGGTGCTTTACAGTAAACTGAGACCTTATCTAAAGAAAGTATTAGTTGCACCTGATAATGGTATCTGTTCTTCAGAAATGGTGCCCTTTTTCGCGTATGGTGGCGTCGATTCTCAGTATATTGTGTACGTATTAACCTGTCCGCATGTTGATTATATCATCAATTCTGTAACATACGGTGTAAAAATGCCAAGAGTCGGAACGGAAACAATGACTAATCTATTGATTCCCCTTCCTCCGCTTGCCGAGCAAAAGCGCATCGTCGCCAAAATCGAAGAGCTGCTCCCTTACCTCGACCGCTACGAAAAGGCGTGGAACAGGCTGGAGGAATTTAATCGCCGTTTCCCTGCGGACATGCAGAAATCCATTCTCCAGATGGCGATTCAGGGCAAGCTGGTGGAGCAGCGCCCC
>URJN01000160.1 GCA_900548125.1 uncultured Eubacteriales bacterium | reverse complement strand
ATGGAAACCTTTATGAAAAAGCAAGCGATTGCGCTGCTGACAGCACTTTGTGTAGCGGCTGGCTGCACCGCCAGCGCAGAAACGGTCAAGCACGAGCGCGTTTATGTGGTGGTCAACCATGATGGCGAGGTGCAGACTCTGCTGGACAATGTTCATCTTGAAAACGGCGATGCGCAGGAGATTCTTTCGGATCGCTCGATGCTGAAGGATATCGTAAACGTCAGCGGTCATGAAACCTTCACCATGGATGGCGAAGCATTGACCTGGCAGGCTGACGGCGGCAGCATCATCTATCAGGGCACGTCCGACAAGCTGCCGGATATCGTGCCGCATGTCGCCTTCACGCTGGACGGCAAGGATGCCACGGCGGAGGAAATCAAAAACGCGCAGGGCGTTGTGACGATGGATGTCAGCTTCACGATGGAGAAGAACATCCCGTATCTCGCGCTGACCCTCATGCCCATCGACGATAAAACGCTGACCGATGTGAATGTTGAAAACGGCAAGGTATTCAGCGACGGCAACCGCACGCTGCTGATTGGCTGGGCGGTTCCGGGCATGGATGCCGACGCCGATCTGCCGGCGCATTTCACCATGACCGCCACGGCGGATCACGCTGATTTGAGCTGGATGATGACGTTTGCGACCAGCGATCCGGTGGATTGGCTTTGCGATGCCGCTGACGAAAAAATCGGCGACCTGAGCGACAATGTGAACGAACTGCGGGCAGGACTGACTGCGCTTTGCGACGGCAATGACCTGCCGGAAGGCGAAGGCAAGCTGCACGACGGTCTTTCCGCACTGTTCACGCTGTATGACGGCGTTGCGGAGCTGAATGATGGCGCGAAAGCCCTGAGCGACGGCGCGAAGAACCTTGACGACGGCGCAGGCGAACTGGAAACGGGTCTGGTGACGCTGGTTTCCAATAATGACGCGCTGAATCAGGGCGCGGTTCAGCTGTTTGACGCGGTGCTCAAGACGGCGAACCAGCAGCTCGCGGCGGCGGGACTGGATGCTGCCGGTATCACAGTGCCGGAGTTGACGAGCGAAAACTATGCTGAGGTTCTGGATGCGACGCTGGCTCAGCTCAATCCCGAAACGCTGCTGGAAACCGCTAAGGAAACGGCGCGCGAGAAGGTGAAGGCGGAGGTCATGAAGCAGGAAAAAGCTGTGCGCGAAGCCGTTTCTCAGGCTGTCAAGGCGCAGGTGCTGGAAGGTGTGCTTGCCCAGAGTGGTCTGAACATGACGGCAGAGGATTACAGCAAGGCGGTTGAAGCCGGTCAGGTGACGCGTGAGCAGGCGCAGAAAATCAACGCGGCTGTCGAGCAGATGATGGGCAGCGACGACGTGAAAGCCAAGCTCGAAGCGGCTGTTGCCGAGCAGATTGACGCGCTTGTGGAGCAGAATCTGGCTGACGAATCCGTTCAGAAGCAGCTGGAGGAAGCCATTGCGCCCGCGAAGGCAGGTTATGAAGCGCTGAATTCTCTCAAGACGCAGCTGGATTCCGTCCATGCCTTTGTGACGGGTCTGAACAGCTATACGGATGGTGTCAGCAAGGCGGCAGAGGGAGCGGCCGCGCTGCATGAAGGCAGCACACAGCTCTCCGACGGCGCGGTGCAGCTGAGCGATGGCACGGCACAGCTTGCCGACGGTCTGGATGAGCTGAAGCAGACGCTCAGCGACGACGTGCTGCCGCTGCTGAACGGCGATGTGCAGAAGGCACTCGATGCGTTTGAAAACACCAAGGAGCAGTTTGCATCCGAGGTCAGCTTCGATTTGGTTGACGAAGGCATGGAGCATGATATGGTTTATATCATCCGCACCGATTTGAATAAGTAAGCCTGTCGGACAAGAAAGCGCAGATTCAGTAAAATGAATACAAACAGCAGTTGCGGAAAGCAGAAGTTGCTTCCACAGCTGCTGTTTTTTGCATAGGAAATTGTGTGGAATTACCCGCGTGAGCGAGGCTTTCGCGTCTTGTGGACTTCGGCGGAAGTGAGAGTGGACTCAGCCACTTGACTCATCAGACCATTTATCATAAAAATACAAATCCATATAATAAAATTGGAAAATGTGCTTGCAAATGTCAGATAGACTGAGTTATAATGTTCAAAACAAAACCAATAATTCTACATTTGGAGGATTCGTCCATGGGAAAGAACGCTATCGTCGGACAAAGCGGCGGCCCGACTTCTGTCATTAACGCCAGCTTGGCGGGTGTGCTTCAGGCCTGCCAAATGCGCGGCGCGAACCGCGTATACGGCATGCTGCATGGCGTGGAAGGGCTGCTTGATGAAAAGACAGTCGATCTGACGGCGACGCTCGGCTCGTCGCTGGAAATCGAGCTGCTCAAGCGCACACCGTCTTCCTATCTGGGAAGCTGCCGCTATAAACTGCCGGATTATCTGACCCATCCGGAGGTTTACGAAAAGCTGTTCGCCATTCTGAAAAAGATGGATATCGGCTATTTCTTCTACATCGGCGGCAACGACAGCATGGATACCATCTGCAAGCTGAGTGATTACGCCAAGCAGGTGGGCAGTGATATCCGGTTCATGGGCGTGCCCAAGACGATTGATAATGACCTGATGATGACGGATCACACCCCTGGATACGGCTCTGCGGCGAAGTATATCGGCGTTGTGATGAAGGAGATTATCCGCGATGCGACGGTGTACGGCACAAATTACGTGACCATCGTGGAAATCATGGGTCGCAACGCGGGATGGCTGACAGCGGCGGCGGCACTGGCGCGCAGTGAGGACTGCGAGGGCGTCAACATGATCTGCCTGCCGGAGGTTCCGTTCAATGTAGAGCATTTTATTGATAAGGTTGCGCGGATGCAGAAGGAAAGCGCGTCGGTCGTCATCGCAGTGAGCGAGGGCGTGAAGCTGGAGGACGGGCGTTATGTCTGTGAATTGTCCAATGATGCGCACTTTGTCGATGCCTTCGGTCATAAGAGCCTGACGGGTACGGCGCGCTATCTGTCGAACTGTGTTGCGGGGACGCTGAAAACCAAGACGCGCTCCATCGAGCTGTCCACGCTTCAGCGCTGCGCGGCGCATATGTCAAGCCGCACGGATATCACCGAGGCCTATCAGGTCGGCGGCGCGGCAGCAAAAGCGGCGTTTGAAGGACATACGGGAAAGATGGTTGCGCTTGAGCGCATTTCCAACGATCCGTATCAATGCACGACGAAGCTGGTTGACATTCATTTGATTGCGAACTTTGAAAAGAAGGTTCCGCTTGAGTGGGTGAATGCCTACCATACGGATATGACTCCGGAATTCCTGCAATATGCGCGTCCGCTGATTCAGTCTGAGCTGACGCCGGTATTCATCGACGGTCTGCCGCGTCATATCCATCTGTAATAGAGGGGAAACGCTGACAAAATACGACCTAATGGCATAAAACAAGCCCAGCCTGCTGTAAATTGCGGGCTGGGTTTTGATATGCGACGTGTTATACGATTTCTGTAGATTTTTCCGAAAAGGCGCAACTTTTTGCCGCGTTTGCTCGTCTATAAAGATGAAGCGGTTACCGAATGAAGTTGGTGCGCTTTTTCGGCTTCTCCATATCGGGCGGCAAAAGCCCGTTTTCGCGCGCAAGGGCAAAGCTCTTCATCATGTACGCCATATAGCGGGCGAGCATGCGCATAATCTGCATGCCTTCTTCGTCCTGGCGGACATCCTCCGGCGTGCTGCCGTGTACCATGCACCAGTATTGGCTCGGCGCAATCGGCATGCCGCAGATGGTGAAGTATTTGTTCAGCTGGTCAAGCGTGCTGGTCGTGCCTGCGCGCCGCGCGCTGACGACGGCTGCTCCGACCTTTGTCCGAAGCTGGCTTCCGCCCGCGTAGAACATCCGATCGAGGAAAGAGGTGATGCTGCCGCCTGCCGAGGCATAGTGTACCGGAGAACCGACGACAAGGCCGTCGCATGCAAGCATCTTATCCAGTGCTTCGTTGACGCGGTCGTCCTTAAAGACACAGCGGCGCGTGCCGGATTTGGCGCATTCGCCGCATCCGATGCAGCCGCGGACAGCCTGATTGCCGATAAAGAAGATTTCGGTTTCGACGCCCTCTTTTTCAAGCGTATCGGCGACCTCACGCAGAGCGGTGTATGTGCAGCCTTTTTCGTGCGGGCTGCCATTGAGCAAAAGAACCTTCATGACGCAGAATCCTCCTTAATTGCATGATGAGAATGCGCTGCAAACCTTTCGCCGCAGAGCGAAAATGCAGCCGGTGTTCTGCCGGATAGTTTCCTATATTATACGCCATGCGCGTACAGGTGCGCAAGCGGATTAAAAAGGTTAAGGTTTCATGAATTTTGGGGATTGGGGTTGAAGGAAAAGCGCAAATCCTGTATAATATGTCAGGATAAGTCGATTATTCGATGAGGAGGATGTATTACTATGGGTGCAACGCTTTTGATTATGGCTGCGGGCATGGGTTCCCGCTACGGCGGAAACAAGCAGGTGGACGGTCTGGGTCCGAACGGCGAGATTTTGATGGAGTATTCCATCTATGACGCGATTCGCGCGGGCTTTGACCATGTGGTCTTTGTCATCAAGCCGGGCATGAAGGATATGCTCGCTTCCATTTGCGGCGACCGCATCGCCAAGAAGGTGAAGGTCGATTACGCATTCCAGGATTTCTCCAGCGTTCCTTCTTTCTATCACATTCCGGAAGAGCGCACCAAGCCGTTCGGCACGGTACACGCGGTGCTGGTTGCACGCGACTACATCAATCAGCCGTTCGCCGTCATCAATGCGGATGACTATTACGGCGTATCGGCGTTTGGCACGATTTACGACAAATTGCAGACCCTGGCGCAGGAAGGCGAAGCGACCATGGTGGGCTATCAGCTGCAGAACACGGTTTCCAAGAACGGAACGGTTTCCCGCGGCGTCTGCCACGCGGTTGATGGAAACCTGGACAAGGTTGTCGAAACGCTCAAGATCAAGCTCTGCGATAACGGCGAAATCCGCGATATCGGCGCGGGCGAACCGGGCGAGCTGCTGGATCCTCTAGCGCCGGTCAGCATGAACTTCTGGGGCTTTACCCCGTGGATTTTCGGCAAGCTCGAGGAGTATTTCGTGAACTTCCTCCAGGGGCTTGCGCCGGATGCGATCAAGGCAGAATGCCTGCTGCCGGTGTTTGTGGATGATTTGATGCACAAGGGCGAGCTTGTCGTTCCGATGCTCACCACGGACGCTGTGTGGTTCGGCGTGACCTACAAAGAGGACAAGCCGTTTGTGCAGGCGGAACTCCGCAAGCTGCATGAGAGCGGCGTGTATCCGGCTTCGCTTCACGAGTAATCAGCGAACGTATCATCCCGTGCGGCTCCCCGGAGGGTGCCGCATGGGATTTTTTGTAAAAACGAAAACCCCCGCTTCGAGCG
>URJN01000159.1 GCA_900548125.1 uncultured Eubacteriales bacterium | reverse complement strand
GGACGTGGTGGTCTATCGCGCCCTGTATGGCGAAGGGGGTGTGTGGGTGCGCCCGATGGAGATGTTCTTTTCGCCCGTAGACCGAGAGAAATACCCGAATGCGGAGCAGAAATATCGGTTTGAACGGGCGGAGGAAACGGCGGATGACGAACGCAACAGCTTGAACAGAAATTTGGAAAGGTAAAAGACCGATGAATATCATTGCCCGCGCCGCGCTGTATATCTACGACGGAAGCAGCATGGCGCCGATTTTTCCCGAAAAGGTGAGCAAGCCCTGCGACGAAGCGGCGGCGTATCTGTCCGCCGTTGCGGATAAAATCATGGCTTCCGACGGAAGCCGAACGACCTGCGTTGAACCGAACAGCGCACAGGAGGAGATGCTCCGACGCTTTGCCGTTACGCCGTTTCCGGAAGCCGCCGACGCACTGATGCACAGCATGGATGAATCCATGCAGATGCTTGAAATTCCGCGCGAGGGATTCGATATGGCGGTTTTCTCCTTCGAGCAGGACGGAAACCCGCATCTTTGCGTCGCCCAGCTGCCGTATCGCAGCGCGATGGTGCATCAGGTGGATGTCGCCGAGGACGGAAAGACGACCACGCAGGTCATGCCGTATGGAACGGTGATGCCCCTGCCGGGAAGCAAGGGGTGTGCGGGCTTTGTCGTCAATCTTTCGACGGGGGATATCCGCCTGAAGGATGTTCAGGTGCTGACCAATGTCGGCAACCGTGCGCTTTTTGCGCAGTCGCTGTTCGCGATGGCGGAAACGCGCTCGACGAAAGAGGCGGTTCAGGTTATCGCGCAGGCGATTGCGGATGCCGCGCCCGTGGACATGGATACGCCGATGCTGACGCCGGCGGTCAAACGCGCGATGAGCAAGTCCATCGAGGAAAAGGGCGTTATCGACGTGAAGGACGTCGCGGAGGAGGTTTTCCGCTCCGATCCCGAACGGGAAGCCATCATCGAGCAGGTTTCCAGACAGATACAGGAAGAGCAGCTTGAACCGGTTATTCCGGTGGAGAATAAGCGCGTCGTCGCCCAGCTGCAAAAGGTAAAAATCAAGACGGACAACGGCATTTCCATCACTCTGCCGCGTGAGCTGGCGGACGACGAGAACAGCTTTGCCGTCGTTGAAAACGGCGATGGAACGATATCCATCATCATCAACAAGGTTCAGGAGCTAAAGACAGAGTGACGGGGAAAAACGGTTGGGGCAGAGCCTCAGGCGTGCCCCTTTAAGGATAAGGAGGAAACGAAAATGGATTTGAATGAATACGGTTCTTTTATTCTGGAAGAAACGCAGAATCTGCTCGCCATCGACAGCCCCAGCGGCATGACGCGGAAGGCGGCGGAGCATGTCATGGCGCGGTTTGAAGCACTTGGATATGCGCCGCAGCTGACCCGCAAGGATGGCGTACTGGTCTGCCTGGGTGGGAAGGATCAGGAGAACGGCTTGCTGCTGGAGGCACATATGGATACCCTCGGCGGCATGGTCGAGCAGATTAAGAGCAACGGCAGGCTCAAGATTACGCGCATCGGCGGTCTGCGTGCGGAAAACGTGGAAACGGAAAACTGCCGCGTGGTCACCAAGTTTGACGGCATTGTGGAAGGCACGGCTCAGCTGGTGAATGCGTCCGTACACGTCAATACGAAGTATGGCGATACACAGCGCACGTTCGACACCATTGAAATCGTGCTGGATGAACCGGTTGCCTCCGCGGAGGACGTGAAAAAACTGGGCATCCGCACGGGCGATTACGTCTGCTTTGAGCCGCGCACGCGCGTGACCGAGAGCGGATATATCAAGAGCCGCTTCCTCGATGACAAGCTGAGCGTCGGCATCCTGCTGGGATATGCCAAGTATCTCAAGGACGCGAACGTCATGCCGGAGCGCGCGGTCTATGTCCACATCACCTCGTTTGAGGAGGTTGGTCACGGCGGAAGCGCAAGCGTGCCCGCGGGCGTGACGGAAGCCATCTCCGTGGATATGGGCTGCGTAGGCGAGGGCTTGACCTGCGACGAGCGCATGGTGTCCATCTGCGCGAAGGACAGCGGCGGTCCGTATCACTACGATGTCGTTCGCGGCTTGATTGCAGCTGCAGAGAAGATGGGCGCACCGTATGCGGTGGATGTCTATCCGAGCTATGGCAGCGATGTTGAAGCGACGCTTCGCGCGGGGTATGATATCCGCCACGGCTTGATTGGTTCGGGCGTGTATGCGTCCCACGGCTATGAGCGCAGCCACGTCGAGGGTGCGCTGGCGACGCTCAAGACGCTGGTAGGGTATATCGGGTAAATAAAAACAGCCTTGTGCCTTGACGCAAGACTGTGACAGGATAGCGCAGACAAACGAGGGAACGTCTTGAATCAGTTCGTATGTTTGCGTTTCAGCGCAAAAAACTGCCGATTAGGCTGCAGCCTAATCGGCAGTTTTTTGCACATTGCGGCGGAAATGAAGGCAGGCTCAGCCTGCAGCAGTTTCTTTTGCCTTCAGCTGCCTGAGTATCCCGCCGACAATCAGCCGGCACAGCACAAGTGTACAGAGATCAGCGACGGGCTGGGCAATCTGAATGCCGAGCAGACCCCAGACGCGCGGGAGAATGAGCAGCGCGGGAATCAGGAAGATGCCCTGACGCGCGGTCGAGATGATGGTCGAGCGCACGCCGTAGCCAATCGACTGCGTGAACATATTGCACATGGTGATGTAGCCCCAAAGCGGGAGCGTCAGCAGCTGGAGACGCAGGGCAAGCGTGCCGATTTCGATGACCTGCGGATCATCGCGGCGGAATACGGCGATGATTTGACCGGAGAGCAGCAGCGAAATCAAGCACAGAACAATCAGAATGATGGTCACGACCTTGACGCAGAACCAGAAGGACTCGCGGACGCGCTTATACTTGCCCGCGCCGTAGGAGAAGCCGCAGACAGGCTGGAAGCCCTGACCAAAGCCGATGACCGAGGAATTGATGAACAGCGTATAGCGGCTTACGATGGACATGGCGGCAATCGCCGCGTCGCCGTAAACGCCAGCCGCCGTATTGAGCAGGATGGTCGAAATGCTGGCAATGCCCTGACGTCCGAGGGACGGCACGCCGTTATAGAGAATACTGCCGTAAATTTTCAAGCTGGGCTTGAAATTCTTGAAGCGGATGGACAGCGCGTCGGCTTTCGTGTTGCACATCATCAGCAGAATTACAAAGCTGACGACCTGCGACAGCGCAGTGGCAAGCGCCGCGCCTGCCGTGCCCATATTCAGCGCAAAAATAAAAATCGGGTCGAGAATGATGTTCAGGATGCCGCCGGTGGTGATGCCGACCATGCCGTACAGGGTCAGTCCCTCAAAGCGGAGCAGGTTGTTCATGACGAAGGAACACATCATAAACGGCATGGCATAGAAAATGTAGGTCGCGTATGCCTTGGCATAGGGCGCGATGGTCGGCGTTGAGCCGAGGAAGCGGATGATGGCGTCGATGTGCGTCAGGCTCACGAACGCGAGCAGAATGCCGACGAGGAACGCGGTGAAAAATGCCGTGGAAGCGTATCTGTCGGCGCGCTCGCGGTCGCCTGCGCCGAGAGCCTGACTGACGTGCGTACCGGAACCCATGCCAATCATAAACGAAAACGCTTGAATAATCGCCATTGCGGAAAAGATTACGCCGACAGCACCGGAAGCGGATGTGCCAATCTGGCTGACGAAGAAGGTGTCCGCCATGTTGTAGACGTTGGTGATGAGCATGGAAATGATGGTCGGAATCGCCAGCTTGGGGATGACGCGGCTCACAGGGTCGTTAAGGAGCATGTTATTGCGCTCCTGAGCAGTCATGGATTTCATTGCTTTACCTCTTATTTAGATGACTCATCTGTATTTCAGTGTAATGGAACTAATATACGACAAAGAGAAAAAATCCCCTGCCGCATGACAGAAGATTTCCGAATGCAAAAGGGTTTTTCGGTACATATTCAGACAAATAACGACCGAAATCAGAGCAGATAGCCAATCAAGGAAAGTACCATGCTCAGCGCAAGTGCAGCCAAAACATCGCTGACGTCGTGCTGACCGGCGAGGACGCGCAAAGCCGCGATAACCAGGCAGAGCAGCACCATGGCGAGGATGGCCGGAACGGTCGGAAAGACATAAATCACGGCGCAGGCAATGGCGGCAGCACTGGCTGTGTGGCGGCTGGGCATGCTCTTGCCTTTGCCGGGGCGGTATGCGCCGACGGGCGGCGTATCGAATCGGTCATAGGGACGCTGCTTGCCGATGGCGGGACGCAGAGCCGTTGCGGCAAGGAAGCAGGCGGCAGGCACAAGCACGGCGCGTATGATGCGCATGTCGCCCGTAAACATCAGGTAGATGAGCGTCATGCAGTAAACGGCGGCGCAGACGAGCGTCGGCGCGCGCAGAATCTTTGAGCCGCCGGGCAGACGGTTTGTGACAGAGCGGACACAGCCGGTCATGCGGGCGTATTGTTCTTTTGTCATAAGCGGAAACCTCCGTCGCGTTTGACGCCTTGACAAGGCAGAAAAACGCAGATATAATGGAACGGAATTTTGTTAAGAGAAGGTAAAATTATGCTTGAAAAGATGAAAGCGGCTATCTTTGATATGGATGGCACGCTGCTTGACTCCATGACCGAATGGCGCAGACTCAACGGCGAATTCGTTCGTCAGCGAGGCATCACGCTTACGGAAAAACAGGAAGCGGATATGATGTCCATGTCCGAAATGATGGTCGTCGATTATTTCAGAGACGAATTCGGTATTCAGTCGAGCTTTGCCGAGCTTTGCGCCGCGGCAAACGATGCAATGGAGCAGATTTATGCGGCGGGGGTCGGGCGTAAGCCTGGCGCGGCGGATTATCTGCGCCGCCTGCGCGAAAAGGGTGTGAAGTGCGTGCTGGCGACGGCGACGCCGGCAAGACAGGCTCTTGTGGGGCTGAACAAAGCGGACATGGTCAGCAATCTGGATTATATTTTCAGCACCGACATGATTGGATACGATAAGAGCAAAACAGAATTCTACGATAAGCTCTGCAGCATCATCGGCGTGGAGAAGAAGGACTGCGTGATGTTTGAGGATTCGCTTTACGCGATTCGCGGCGCGAGAAACGCCGGACTGCTCGGCGTGGTCGGCATCACGGATACGACCAATACCCGCGATATCGAGGCAATTCGAGCATGCTGCGATGTCGTCGTAGATTCCTATGACGAACTGAAAGAATAAGAAATCACCCGCCTATCAAAAGGAAAAGGCGGGCTTGGATGGCTCAGAACCATTCTCCTCCGCGGGGGAGAATGTTTTTTTAATATATAGGAAATTGCGCAAAACCGCTCACATCAGCGAGGACACCTTACAGAATATCTCTCAGCGTCAAAGCACAGAGCATCTCTCTGGGGAATGCGCTCAGCGTGC
>URJN01000158.1 GCA_900548125.1 uncultured Eubacteriales bacterium | reverse complement strand
GGCAGGGCTGCAAACGCACAACTTTTCTTCTTTCGCCAAACGCCCTGCAAAATCCTGCATCGGAATCTGCCTTGCCAGACGCATGGATTTGTGCTACACTGAATCGGGACAAATCATGAAACGCGGGAGAAAATCAGCCCGCATGGAGCGGAATATTATGGATACGTCGATTTTAAATACACTGGCGCAGATTGCGCCGGATTTGATGGATGAAGTTGAGCTGCGCGCGCTCATCTTGGAGCGTGTCGCCGCGTTGGAGCCGATTGGAAGGCGTGCGCTTGCGGCAAGGCTGCATCTGGCGGAAAGAGAAGTCCGCGCGGCGGCGGAAGCCCTCAAGCGCGCCGGATGTCTGACGCAGAGCGCGTCGGGCATGGAATTGACGACGCAGGGGCAGAATTTAGTTGAAACAGCGCGCGCAATCAGCGGCGGCAGGCGGACGCTTTCCGGCATCGAGCTGACGCTGTCGCAAAGGCTGAATGTGGAACGGGTCTGCGTCGTTCGCGGCGATGCGGACATTGATTCGGGCGTGATGGAAGAAGTGGCGCGCGCGGCGGCGCGGCAGATTCGCTTTCTCTTGCAGGATGCGCATGTCATGGCGGTCACGGGCGGGCGAACCGTTGCGCTGACGGCGGAGGCGATTTCCGTTGCCGCGCCGATGGAGATCACGGTCGTGCCCGCGCAGGGCGGCGTGGGCGGCGGCGTCAGCACGCAGGCGAATACCGTTGCCGAACGGTTTGCCCAAAAGCTGGGCGGGTATTATCGCTTTCTGCATCTGCCCGATGGGTTGAGCGGCGCGGCGGCGGATGAGCTGGCGCGTCTGCCGCAGGTGCGCGAGCCGCTGGAGCTGGTTCGCCATGCGGATGTATTTCTTTATGGCATCGGGCGGGCGATGGAGCTGGCACAGAGGCGCGGGCTGAGTGCGTCCGAGCGGGACAGGCTCGCGCAGGAGGGCGCGGTCGCCGAGGCACTGGGCTTCTATATCAACGCGCAGGGGCGCGTGGTCGGCGGCGGCTCGTCGCTGGCGATTCGGCCCGAGGACATCGGCAGGAAGAACCGCGCCGCTGCGGTCGCCGCGGGACGCGCCAAGGCGGAGGCGATTCTGGCAGTCTGTGCGCATCATCCGCACAAGCTGCTGGTCGCAGACGAAGGCGCGGCCCTGCGGATGATGGAGCTTTTGCGGGCGTAAGAGTTAAAAACCGCCGCAGGACGGAAAGATTTTCGTCAGTCAGCGGAGTTCTTTGCGCAAATCTTTGACAATCTCGGCAAAAAATGCTACACTAGGGATGTTCGATAAGGCGGACTGCTTTATCGGCAGAAGGTTTGAAACGCCGTGCATCCCGCGGCTTTCTCCCTCCGTCCATTCGGAGGATATAAAACCCTTTCTATCGTGGAAACCCAATCAATTGGAACCAAGTTGAAATGGAGGAATTACCCATGGCGAAAAAGACCGTTGACGACATTCAGGTCGCCGGCAAAAAAGTGCTTGTGCGCTGCGATTTCAATGTTCCGATGAAGGATGGCAAGATCACCAACGATAAGCGTATCGTTGCTGCGCTGCCGACCATTAAGAAGCTGATCGCGGACGGCGGCAAGGTGATCCTTTGCAGCCATCTGGGCAAGCCGAAGAACGGCCCGGAAGCCAAGTTCTCCCTCGCGCCCGTTGCCGAGCGTCTCTCCGAGTACCTGGGCAAGCCGGTTGTGTTCGCGGATGACGACAACGTTGTCGGCGAGAACGCGAAGGCTGCCGTTGCCGCGATGAAGGACGGCGACGTGGTGCTGCTCCAGAACACCCGCTTCCGCAAGGAAGAAACCAAGAACATCGAGGAGTTCTCCAAGGAGCTTGCTTCCCTGGCGGATTGCTATGTGGATGATGCGTTCGGCTCCTGCCACCGTGCTCACTGCTCCACCGAGGGTGTGACCAAGTTCCTGTCTCCGTGCGTTGCCGGTTACCTCATCGGCAAAGAGCTGGATATCATGGGCAAGGCACTGGAGAATCCGGAGCGTCCGTTCGTTGCCGTTCTGGGCGGCGCGAAGATCG
This sequence comes from uncultured Eubacteriales bacterium, assembly GCA_900548125.1. GTDB lineage: Bacteria > Bacillota > Clostridia > Christensenellales > Aristaeellaceae > Ventricola. The sequence goes on along the minus strand of URJN01000158.1, from coordinate 3,414 downwards.
CTGACAAGCTGAACGTCATCGACAACCTGCTTGAGAAGGTCGATACCCTCATCATCGGCGGCGGCATGGCGTACACCTTCCTCAACGCGATGGGCTACGGCGTGGGCAAGAGCCTGCTGGACGAGAGCAAGATTGAATACTGCAGAAACATGATGGCGAAGGCGGATGAGAAGGGCATCAAGCTCCTGCTCCCGATCGACATCGTCTGCATCAAGGATTTCCCGGATCCGATCGACGCGGCTGTGGAAACCGTGACGGTTGACGCGGACAAGATTCCGGCGGACATGGAAGGCTGCGATATCGGCCCGAAGACCTGCGAGCTGTATGCGGCGGCTGTCAAGGAAGCCAAGACGGTCATCTGGAACGGCCCGATGGGCGTGTTCGAGAACCCGACGCTGGCTGCCGGCACGCTGGCTGTCGCTCAGGCGATGGCGGACAGCGACGCTGTGACCATCATCGGCGGCGGCGACTCTGCGGCGGCTGTTGAGCAGATGGGTCTGGGCGACAAGATGACCCATATCTCCACCGGCGGCGGTGCTTCCCTTGAATATCTCGAGGGCAAGGTGCTTCCGGGCGTTGCCTGCCTCGACGAAAAGTAAGCGACATCAGGTCATACGCACAGCCAAAGCGGCTTTGCCGTAGGAATACGGCGCAGGCGCGGCGGCAGATGTGCGGCGCAAAAGAACATTGCATCGCCCTGGGCGACCCTTGGGGTCGTCCGGGGCATTTATGATGAGGAGGAAAATGGTTATGCGTAAGCCGATTATTGCCGGTAACTGGAAGATGAACAAGACCCCCAGCGAGGCGCGTGAGCTTGTTTCCGCGCTCGTTCCGCTGGTGAAGGACGCGGCGTGCGACGTTGTCGTCTGCACCCCTGCCGTTGACTTTGCCGCGGTGAGCGAGGTCATCAAGGGCACGAACATCAAGCTCGGCGCGGAGAACATGCACTGGAAAGAGTCCGGCGCGTTTACCGGCGAGCTGAGCGCGGCGATGCTCAAGGAATCCGGCGTGGAATACGTCATTCTCGGTCACAGCGAGCGCCGTCAGTATTTCGGCGAGACCGATGCGACCGTCAACCTGCGCACGCTTGCCGCCGTCAAGGCGGGTCTGACCCCGATCGTCTGCGTCGGCGAGAAGAAGGAAGAGCGCGAGGCGGGCTACACCAACGCGCTGGTTTCCTACCAGACGCTGATTGCGCTGTCCGGTCTGACTGCGGACGAGGTTCGCAATGTGGTCATCGCGTATGAGCCGGTCTGGGCAATCGGAACCGGTCTGACCGCGACCGACGAGCAGGCGAACGAGACCATCGGCGTCATCCGTGAGGCGGTTCGCTCTGCTTACGGCGATGCGGCGGACGATGTGCGCATCCAGTACGGCGGCTCCATGAACCCGAAGAACTGCAAGGGTCTGATGGCGCAGAGCGAAATCGACGGCGGTCTGATCGGCGGCGCGTCCCTGAAGGCTGAGGACTTCTCCAAGGTCGTTCATTTCGACGCTTAATCGGGGGAAAGAGCGGGGCTTTGCCCCGGATTTCCGATTTTTGTAATCCATTCGTAAATTCCTGAAACTGCACAATCGTGACGTTTTGCTGGGCGTGAAGCAGCGTCCCAAGCGTTCCTTTTGCGCAGGATTTGCTCGGTTACAGTAAAGGAGCAATTATGGCTAAGAAACCTGTTCTGCTTTGCATTATGGATGGCTTCGGCTGGGTGCCGGAGCATACCTTTGGCAACGCAATCGTTACGGCGAAAAAGCCGAACCTCGATAAGCTGTTTGAAACCTATCCGTATACCACCATCCAGGCGTCCGGCATGGCTGTCGGTCTTCCGGAAGGGCAGATGGGCAACAGCGAGGTCGGTCATACCAACATGGGCGCGGGCCGCATTGTCTATCAGCAGCTGACGCTGATTACCAAGTCCATCATGGATGGCACGATGAAGGAAAACGATGTGCTGGTGCGCAATATGCGTGCGGCAATCGACGCGGGCAAGGCGATTCACCTGATGGGTCTGCTCGGCACCGGCGGCGTTCACAGCCACATCGAGCATCTCTTTGGTCTGCTGGATTTGGCGAAGCACCTGGGCGCGAAGAAGGTCTATGTCCATTGCATCATGGATGGACGCGATACCGACCCGCATTCCGGCAAGGGCTTCCTCACCGATCTTCAGAAGAAGCTCGATGAGCTGGGCGTCGGCGAAATCGCGACCGTCACCGGACGCTATTACGCGATGGACCGCGATTCCAACTGGGATCGTGAGGAAAAGGCGTATGCCGCGTTCGTATACGGCGAGGGCAACCATGCCGCGAACGCGCTGGAAGCCATCGAGAAGAGCTATGCCGACGGCGTGACCGATGAGTTCGTCGTGCCGTGCGTGACCTGCGAAGGCGGCCGCGTGCAGGAAGGCGACACGGTTGTGTTCATCAACTTCCGTCCGGATCGCGCACGCCAGATTACCCGCATCTTTGTGGATGATGATTTCAAGGGCTTTGAGCGCCGCTATGGTCGTTTCCATGTGCAGTATGTCTGCATGGCGGAGTATGACGCAACCATGCCGAATGTCGAAGTCGCGTATCCGCCGGTCGAGCTGACCAACGTGCTGGGTGAGTACCTCGCCAAGAACGGCAAGACTCAGCTGCGCATCGCGGAAACCGAAAAGTACGCACACGTTACCTTCTTCTTCAACGGCGGCGTGGAAGCACCGTATGAGGGCGAGGATCGTAAGGTCATCCCCAGCCCGAAGGTTGCGACTTATGACCTCAAGCCGGAGATGAGCGCATATGAGGTTGCCGATGAGTGCGCGGCACGCATCCGCAGCGGTAAGTATGACGTCATCATCCTGAACTTTGCCAACTGCGACATGGTCGGTCATACTGGCGTGTTTGATGCGGCTGTCAAGGCGGTTGAGGCGGTCGATGCGTGCGTGGAGAAGGTCTGGGAAGCTGTTCAGAATATGGGCGGCTGCATGTTCCTGACCGCCGATCACGGTAACGCCGATAAGATGGAGAACGACGACGGTACGCCGTTTACCGCGCATACCACCAATCCGGTTCCGTTCCTCGTGGCGGGCTGCGGTAATGTGAAACTGCGTGCGGGCGGCTGCCTGGCGGATATCGCGCCGACCATGCTGCCGTATATCGGTCTGCCTGTGCCGAAGGAAATGACCGGTAAGAGCATCATTGAGGATTGATTGCTTCTGTGAATGAAGCTGCGCCGACAAGGGCTAAACCTTGCCGGCGTTTTTTAAACCGCCGCGAAGCGAAGAAGGGGTTTGGGGACAATGTCCCCAAATGGGTCTGGGCGATAGCCCAGCGTACCCCACTCCCCAATCGCTCTTCATCTTTTCCGCTTTTTCGGGAACTTTTTGTCCGGGTGATTCGTCTAAGTATCAGAAGGAATGCGAGAGGAGGGATGCGCAT
>URJN01000157.1 GCA_900548125.1 uncultured Eubacteriales bacterium | reverse complement strand
TACTGCGCGGAAATGACGTGAGCGTTCTGTTAGTTCTCTTTGTCGTTTCCGTTCTTCTTTTTCATTGAGCCGATGGCAAGCCCCAAAGACATGCCGATGCTCATGCCGAACAGCATGAAGATTGTCGGCGGCATGTTGTCCGACTGGAGGGCAAAACCGAGCGCAAGCCCTAAGCACATGCCGACGCTCATACCCGTTGCCATATGAATCATAATCGGGTCGTCCTTTTTGCCGTCGTTTTTGCCATTGCGGTCGTTTTTACTGCTCATAGGGAACACCTCGCTTCTAAAAGTAGGAATATTATAGCATAGGCAAGAAAAAAGAAAAAGCCCGGCAAGCAGCTTGCCGAGCTTAGATCTGGTGGTCGCAACAGGACTCGAACCTGTGACCCCATCGATGTGAACGATGTGCTCTACCGACTGAGCCATGCGACCATACCTGAGAACAAAAAAGATTATAGCATGAAAGAGGGGAAGGTGTCAACCCCTGAATTTCATGTTTTTTCGGATGGGGGATGCCGTGCGGCGGCTTTCCTGTCTTTCTTTATGGTGTGCTTTGTGGTATAATAAAGCGATTCACTGTGATTTATGGTCAGGAAGTTGGAGATAAACATGCAGCTGCCTTTCATTTCGGTTATTTTGCCTGTGCGCAACGAGGAACGCTTTATTACCGCCTGCGTGGACTCTATTTTTTCGCAGGATTATCCGTCGGAGAAGATGGAGGTCATTTTTGTGGACGGCCGTTCGGAGGATCGTACGGTCGAGCTTTTGCATGGCATGCAGAAGGTGCATCCGCAGATTGTCGTGCTGGATAATCCCAACCGCACGGTGCCGTATGCGATGAACATCGGCATCGAAGCGAGCCATGCGCCGGTCATCGTCCGTTTGGATGCGCACGCGGAGTACCCATCGGATTACATCCGTCTGTCGGTGGAAACGCTGCTGACGAAGGAATGTGACAACGCGGGCGGCGTGTTTGAAACGCATGGACGCGGCTTCATGGGCGAGGCGATTGCCGAAATGCTCAAGACGCCGCTGGGCGTGGGCAACGCGACCTATCGCCTGACGACGGAGGACGGCTATGTCGATACCGTGCCGTTCGGATGCTTCAAGCGCGAACTGTTTGACCGCATCGGCGGATTTGATGAGCGCATGACCCGCAATCAGGATAACGAGCTGAATTTCCGCATCCGCAAAAACGGCGGCAAAATTTACCTCAACCACAAGATTCGCGTGCAGTATTATTGCCGCGACACGATGCGCGGCATCATGAAAATGGGCTATATGAACGGCAAGTGGAACGTCATCACGATGACGCTCGTTCCCGGTTCGATGGGCGTTCGCCATTTCGTGCCGCTGGCGTTCGTGCTTTCGACCATTCTGCTCGTTTTGCTGACGCTCATTACGCGCAGCATGCTTTTCGGCGGGCTGCTTGCGCTGGAATGGGGTGCGTATCTGCTGCTGGATTTCTTCTATTCCTACACGATTGCCAAGGAAAAGGGCTGGAAATTCTTTCCGGTTGAGGTCATCCTCTATCCGGCGTTTCACTTTGCCTATGGTTTCGGCTCGCTCAGCGGCATTCTTGCGCTGCCGGGCTTTATCCGCAAGGAAAAGGAGAAAAAGGCGGGTGGCAGATCGTGAAGATTCTGCACATCTGCTGCAATCTCGCCGGCTCGACGGTCTTTCCGCAGCTGTTTGAATCGCTGGACAAGGCGGCACTCGAACAGATTGTATTCGTTCCGGAGCGGCGAGCAAAGGACATGCACAAAAACGAGCCGAAGGGCGTCCCGACGATTTATCGGATGACGGTCAAGGCGACGGACATGCTCTTCTTCTTCCGCAAGGCACAGAGGACGGTTCCGGTCATCCGGCGCGATGTGGATTTATCCGGCGTGACGCTGATTCACGCGCATACGTTGTTTACGGACGGCTCGATTGCGCATGAGCTGGCGCAGAAAACGGGCTTGCCCTATATGGTGACGCTTCGATACAGCGATATTGCGGCGATATGGAAATATGAGCCGCATCTGCGCCCGATGGCGCGGCGTATTTTAAAAGACGCGAAAAAGGTCGTCTGTCTGAGCGGCGCGGCAAAGGACGCCGTTTTGGGCTGGTTTAAGGGCGCGGCGAGGGACGAGCTGGCGCGGAAGATGGAAATCATCCCCAACGGCATCGATCCGGCGTGGCTGGATGGAAAGCCCAAGACCGCCGCGCATGAGCCTGTGCACGTGGGCTTTGCCGGTCTGCTCAACCCGCGCAAGCGTCCGCTGGATGCGATTGCGGCGGTGCATCGCGCCAGTGAAAAGCAGTCGGGGCGTTTTATCGCCAGAGTCTGCGGCGATGGTCCGCTCAAGGAAGCTGTGTGCGCGGCGATGAAGCCGGAGGATAGCTATCTGGGGCGCATATCGGGCATGGATGCGATGAAACGGTTTTATGCGGACTGCGATGTGCTGCTTGTGCCGTCCTCGGCGGAGACATTCGGCATGGTCTATCTGGAAGCGATGAGTCAGGGCGTTCCTGTGCTGTATACCAAGGGACAGGGCTTTGACGGGCAGTTTCCGGAGGGCGAGGTCGGCTTCTCGGTTCCCTGCGGCGATACGGCTGCGCAGGCAGATGCGCTTTGCCGCGTGATGGAGGATTATTCCGCGCGCTCAGCCCGCTGTATCGAACGCGCACGGGAATATGCGTGGGAACGGATTGCCAAGAAGTGGATGAAGACGTATGAGGATACGATGGAAACTTTATCCCGAACACCGCAAGGAAACTGAAAGAGCATCTGCTTCCTGCGAAGCGATTGATGAAAACGGAAGATTCAAGAAACTCAATTTTTACGCGATGGTGGACGGAGTTTCAAGCGTTTTCTTTTGAAGGGAGGTGCCCGTCATGCGGGTCTTGATGATGATTCATCGACAGGCGGATAATTCGCCGTATTGCTTCTATGTTCATGAGCAGGCGAAGGCTCTGCGCGCACAGGGGCACGATGTGACGGTCATCTCCTGCGTCGGCGTGATGCCGATGATGCAGAAGCTCCGTCCTGCGCTTGCCGAAACGAATCGGCGGACACCCCAAAAGGATGTAATCGACGGTATTCCCGTGTATTTCCCGCGCTGCCTGACGCTGGGCAACGCAGGCGAAAAGGCGATAGGTGGCTGGCTGCTCTATCGCGCCGCGCTGCCGATTGCCAAAGCACTTCATCGGGAAAAGCCGTTTGACATCGTTCATGCGCATATGCTACCGCGTGACGGACATGCGGGTCTGCTGTTGGCGCGTGCGCTGGGCGTACCCGTCGCGCTGACCGTGCATGGCACCGATATTTTCCATTATTTTATTCCCGGCAAGGAGCCGTGGAAGCGCAATGTCCGCATTGCGCAGGATGTAGACGCGCTGATGGCGGTTTCCAATCTGCTGATGTCGCGCGTCGCGCCTTACCGCGGCGAGGACAGGCTGTCGCGCGTCGTGCAGAACGGCGTCGATTTGTCGCTCGTTCCGAATCATGAAAAGAGAAAGCCGCGCAGCGTCATCTCCGTCGGCACACTGAAGGCGAGAAAATGTATGGACAGGACGCTGGAGGCCTTTGCGCGTCTGGCAGACGAATATCCGGATGCGACGCTGACCATTGTCGGCATCGGCGAGATGGAGGAGCAGCTCCGCGCACGCATTGAGCAGCTCGGCTTGCAGAGTCGGGTCACGCTGACGGGCGGTCTGCCGCATGAAGAAGTGCTTCGGCGGATGGCACAGAGCGACTTGTTTGTTCTGCCGAGCTGGGGCGAAGGATATGGCATCGTCTACATTGAAGCGATGGCGGCGGGCTGTATCGCCGTCGGCGCAAAGGATGAGGGCATTGCCGACACCATTACGGACGGTGAAAACGGCTTCCTCGTTCCCGCAGGCGATATCGACGAAACCGAGCGCGTGATGCGGCAGGTGTTCGCCCATCCGGAAGCGTATGAAGCACTCAGGCAGAAGGGCATGCGGTCGGCGCACGAGCTGACATGGGCGCGCAACGCGGAAAAGACGGCGGAGGTTTACCGCGAAGCAATCGAGCATTGGAGGAAAGAACATGCGCAAGCAAGGCATTGACGGAACGGGGATGCTCAACCTGTACGACAGGGTGACGGGCATCTTTAACGAGATTTTTGACGCGCGGCTGCTGACTGCGGCGATTTTTGCGCTGGTCGGCTACTGTACGCTGTTTATGCAGCAGAAATTTCCGATGCGCTGGATGATCTTCGTGCTTTTCGGCATGATCCTGCTGGCGTTTGTGACGCTGACGGCGCGCATGCCCGGCAAGGCGAAGGTTCGCTTTCACAAGGGCATGGCAGGGCTGTGGTTTGCGCTGCACGGGATGATGGTGGTTTCCGGTCTGTTTTATCAGGATTGGCTTCCGGAGAGCGTGCCGCTGCTGATCTGTTACCCCATCGTCTTTTCCGTGTTCGCCTCGAGAGAGGACGACTCGACATTCCGCTCCATATTGCGCGGCGCGATGTTTGCCGTCCTGCCGTTTCTGGCGTGGTCGTATCTGACCGTGCCGCTGACGCTTGCCTATCCGGGCTACAAGGGCGTGTTCTATGACGCGAACTGCCTGTCGATGTGCTGCATCGTGATGGCGACGGCGGCGCTGCTGCTGGCATACGCCAGCTTCACGCAGGGACGCAAAAAAGCGGCGCTGATCGATCTGCTGCTGGGCGCGTGGGCGGCGTTTACGCTGCTGGCGACGCTTTCCCGTTCGGGGCTGCTGGCGTTTGCCGGTGTGGTGGTCATTCTCGTGGCGGCAATCATCGCGGGTACGGCGAAGCATCCGGGAAGGCTGCTTGCGTTGCTGGGCGTGTTCATCGTGCTTTGCGGCATTGCGGGCGTGAAAATCACGAAGGACAAGGTTTACGAGGCGGCGGTTGAGGATTATAATCTCGCTCTGTACAATCACGAAACCTACGGCAATCCGATTACCGTGCCCAAGCCGGAGGACAGAAAGATCGACATGGATGACCTGACGAGCGACCGCTGGGGCATCTGGATGACGATTCTGGACAATCTGACGTGGAACGGACACGAAACGAGCGTCATCCGCGAATGGGTGGCGAAGGATGGCGCGGGCGAACGCCTGTTTAACGCGCACAATGCCTTCCTCGGCGTGACCTATAACAACGGCTTTATCGCGGGCATTCTGCTCTGCGCCTATACGGTGTTGGCGTTCATCCGCGCGTTCCGCTATTACTGGCTGCATCGCAAGACGAGCCCATACGCGGCGACGCCGCTGGCTTTCTGCACGATTTTTATTCTGGTCGGCATGTTTGAATCGGTCTACGCGCCGTTCTCAATCATTGGCTGTGTGTACTTCCTGGTGCAGGCACCGCTTTGGAGAGCGGAGTAAGGGATGTTGAGGCTCTGCTCCAATCGCCGGCAGGGAACTGAGTTCCCTGCACCTTCCGCTCTCCATCTGCTCTTTATGAGCAAATCTGAGAATATACACAAAATGGAGAAACGTTTGGGGCTCTGCCCCAAGCCCCGCAAGGGAACTGAGTTCCCTTGACCCTTTCTACGCTATCGCTATGCGATAGCTGAG
>URJN01000156.1 GCA_900548125.1 uncultured Eubacteriales bacterium | reverse complement strand
TTCATTACAGGGTGTTTTTCCGCCTCGAATCCGTTTCGCGGCGGTTTAAGCATCACTCAGCCTGTTAAGGACTAAAACAAAGGAGCTGGTGAACATGGCGCTTTTCGGTCGCCGCAAACCGGGTTTTTCCAAAGAAGTGAAGCTGAACCCCGACGAGATTCCGGGCGAGTTCAGCGATGCGCTGGATCCTGCCGTAAACCGCGAGCTGGACAACCCCAAGGCGGAGAAGCGTATTCTTCAGGAAAGTGCTGAAAAAGTCATCAACGGCGAAAAAGGCGCGCCCGATGGCGATAAGCAGGATATTCTGGATTATCTGGAATCTCTGCCGGATGTCGAAGATCCGTTCCCGCCGAGCGAGCCGGAGGAAGAAGCTCCCGTTGAGGAAACGCCCAAGCGTCCCGGGCAGATTCTTGCCGACTACATCCGCAGGCGCAGTGCCGCCGCGGCGTTGACCTCGCGAAAATCGCTGATGGAAGAAGCCGACGACATGGAAGAGCTGATTGCCGCGATGAACGAGGACGAGGATTGCAAGGATATCCGCCACGTTGACGGTCAGAAGGATATTTACTATTATTCTGAAGAGAACATGGCAAATAACTATGCCATGATAGCCGCGTTGGTAGAAGAAAAGGACGCTTGCCGCACAATTGCGCATATGGTTCGCTTCAACTGCAAGACCTACCCCACCCCGACGCCGACCTCCTACTTTGAGCATCATCCGTATTACATGACCAGGGTGCAGGTCAAGCAAGCCATCGAAATGATGAAACGCAATCCGGATTACGCGGACATTCAGCAGCTGGAAACCGAGCGCGAAAAGGTGCCTTACCTGTTTGCGGAGGGCATCATGTCCCGCCGCTATGCGCAGGCATTGGCTGACGCCGCGGAAACCGACGAGGCAGACCGCTGATTTCTGTTTCCCACAGGATTTTCTATCACAAACAGCCCGCTCCCAAGGATGCTCTCGCGCATCCCTGAGGGCGGGCTGTTCATATATTCTTTTATAATCGGGAGCGTCCGCTGCATCCTTCCGCATGCCGCAGTCACGCCTTCCGACGCAAACCCGTTTTAGCAAACTCAATACTCAATTCCCGCTCTTGCCTTTAAGCCTTCCGTTTGAAACGGGTGCTTTTCGGCGCATATTTCAGAAACATAGTCTGCCCGCTGAATGAGCCATTCCGGCGCATTGCGTCCCGTTGCCACGGTGTCGCCGCATTGCAGCGCGGTTTCCAGCAGCGCGTCGGCTGTTTCTCTATCCAGCATGCCCGTCGAAAGCGCAACGTTCAGTTCATCCAATACAATCAGCTCCGGACGGCTCTGCTCGATATACGTCCGAAGAGCCAACGCCTGCGCACGCTGCTCTTTCTCCGTCTGCCTCTTTTCTTCTTCGCTCATCGCAAAGACAAAGCCGCTGACCGGCTTCATCGGGTAAACCTCTACGCTCGGCAGCATTTTGAAAGCGTTCAGTTCACCGCTCCTTCCGTCCTTCAAAAACTGCGCAATCAATACGCGCCGTCCGTGCCCCGCGCTGCGAACCGCCAGCCCCATAGCCGCTGTCGTCTTTCCCTTGCCGTTTCCGGTGTAGACATGCAGTTTATTGTTCATCCGCTTCACCTTCCCGCCGCCTTGTCATAGCTCGCCACAAACGCCTCTGGCGATAATCTCAGCAGAACGCCCTGCGCCGCAACGACCGCATCGCCGCTGTGCAGCGCATACCCTGCCAATTCCCGCCGATTCTTTTTCAAAAACTCCATCGCTTCCTGCGCAACTGTCGGCGGCAAATGATATGCGGGGATATTCTTCCCGACGCTGAGCGCGATTTGACCGATTCGCTTTTTTAGTGCGCGTTTTGCAGCGCCGTTCTCCAGCGTCTGCGCCAGCTCATCGAGCTTTCTGCATACCTGCAAATAGCTTTCGCACCATTTGCTGCTTCGGGCGAATGACGCCATGATGCTGCCCTGCCGCTGGCGATATTGAAGAAGGACATCCTCAAACGCCTGTGTGCGTTTCGCCTTCAGCAGCGCGGGTGCCTGAAACAGCTCGTCTTCAAACAACAATCCATCCGCCATTCTCAGCCCGATTTCATCAAGGAACGCGCGCCGATAGACGCATTGCCAGACCATCGGCTCGTATACACCCTCTGCGCACTGGGCGGCAAACAACTCGCCGCCGCTCATGATTTCCGTCGGACTGATTGCCGCGCCGTCGGAAAGCTCGCCTGTTTCATCATCCAAATAGCAGAACCGCGCTTTTGCAACATCCAATTTCTGCACTTCCGCCCGCTTCGTCACCCGCAAAAGTGCCTGTGCGTTCGGGATATCGTCGCTGTCCAGAAAATACACATATTCGCCCTTTGCAGCGGAAAGTCCGGTATTGCGCGCGGCGGAAAGCCCGCCGTTCTTCTCCCGACGAATGACGCGGGCAAAGGGATGCGCCGCACAGTATGCCTGCGCGATATCCGCGCTTTGGTCATCCCCGCAGTCATCCACCAGCAGAGCTTCACATTCCTCCAGCCCTTCAAGGGCCGCAAGACACGCGCCGATATACTTTTCCACCCGATAAAAAGGTATGATCACGCTCAGCAGCAAAAGCATCTCCCTCATTTCCGGCTTGCCAATCGCCCGATTTTGTGCCATAATAGTTTTATCTGTATTATAGCATATTTGTACTCGGGAGGAAAGAGCGTTGATCAGCGTCATCGTCATCGGCAAGAATGAAGGAAAGCGTCTTACCGCCTGCTTAAACAGCATCAGCACCGCCCTTGGCAGGCTTTCCCACGAAGTGATTTACGTCGATTCCTGTTCGACCGACCAGAGCCTGCAAACCGCCCGTTCGCTCGGCGCGCGCTGCTATCTGCTCGCGGAAAAGGACACGACAGCGGGGCTTGGGCGTTTCGTCGGCGCAAAGGAAGCCCGCGGCGAATACCTTCTCTTTCTGGACGGCGATATGCAGCTCCGTTCCGGTTTCGTAGAAAAAGCGCTGATGGCGATGGCTTCTCATGGATATGACGGTGTGTGCGGTATCCGCGAAGACCTCTATATGCGCGGCGGAGAAGTCGTTGCGCGAAACGAAAATTACTTTAACTGCACGCAGGAGCGCATCGTGCCTGAATTCGGCGGCGCGCTGATGATTACCGCTGAGGCACTTGCCGCCTGCGGCGGCTGGTCCACCGATACGGTCGCCTGCGAGGAATCCGAGCTTCACGCGCGTCTGCTCGCCATGGGCAGCCGCATTGCCGAAATCCCCGTGCCGATGATTACGCATACAGACGCCGTGCGCGACAACCGAAGCCCGCTGCATACGGTTTTTTCCGCGCGGCGGCTGGGCGAGGGACAAGCTCTTGCCTGCGCGTTCGCGTCGCACCACGTGCGCGATTATATCCGCCATGAGCGTGAGAAATTCACGTTCTATGCGCTGGACTGGCTTGCGCTTTTTCTTCTTGTCCTTCTGTCGGGCTGGGGCTTTGCCGCTGCGATGATGCTCGAATGTATGCAGCTCGGCTGGCTTCTTGCAAAAAAACGCCCGCGTGCGTTCATCTCTCAAAAGCTCTTTTTCTTCGGCTTACCGCTGGGGCTTTTAACTTACCGCAAGAGAAGCCGCGCCTATGCGGCGGAGTGATCTATGATGACCAAAGTCAGCTTTATTATCGTCGCATACAACGCAGAAAAGTGTTTGGGTGCGCTGCTGGACGATCTTCTCGCACAAACACTTGCGCCGCGCCAGCTTGAGGTGCTGCTCGTAGACAGCGCATCCTCGGACGGAACACGGCAGATGATGTGCGATTTTTCCAAGCGTGCGCCTTTTTCCGTCAAGGTGCTGGACAACCCGAAGCGTTGGCTCGCCAGCGGCATCAACATCGCCCTGCAAGCAGCCACAGGCGACGCCGTAATCCGCCTGGATGCGCACGCACGCATCCCGAAGGATTTCCTCGAAAAAAATGTCCGTGCGCTGGAAAACGGCGAGGATATCGTCGGCGGCAGCGTATGCGGCGCAGAACCGGAAAGCGACTGGGAAGCCGTGACCCGCGCGCTGGATACCTCCCGTTTCTGCGGCGGAGCAGCGCCCTTCCGCAACGGCGGCGAGGCGCGCTATGTGGATACGCTTGCCTATGCGCTCTACCGCCGTGAGGTTTATGATCGGGTCGGGTTGTATGACGAACGCCTGCGCCGCACGGAGGACAACGACATGCACTACCGCATGCGCAAGGCAGGATACCGCTTCTACTTCTCTCCCGATATTCTCTCCTGGCATGCGGCACGCAAGACTCTTCGCGGTCAGCTCAATCAAAAATGGGGCAACGGCTATTGGATTGGCCGCACGATGCGCATCCAGCCCCGCTGCTTTGCGCCCCGTCATCTGATTCCTGCGCTGTTTGTGCTGGCTCTCGTCGTCCTGCTGGCGGTTTTTCCGCTGTGGGAGCTTCCGCTCTGCGCGATGCTTCTGCTGTATGGCATTCTGGATATCGTGTTTGCCGTAAAAGCCGCCGCAGAAGCTCCGCGCGGCAAGCTGCTCGTTTTTCTCTGCCTGCCCTTTCTCTTTCCCGTTGTACACATCGTCTACGGCGTAGGCACCATCTGCGGTCTTTTGACCGGAAAGGCTTCCGAACATGCTTGAGTGGATTGACGATATCACCCGCTTCATCTTTCTTGAGGACGACCCGAAGCCCGCAGATATCCTGTTTATCCCCGGAAATGGTCATGCCGAGCCTTCCGAATGGGCGGCAAAGCTCTATCTGGACGGCTATGCTCCGCTGATTTTGCCCTCCGGACGCTATTCCATCACGACCGGAGCGTTTTGCGGGCAACAGACAGGAAATCATCAGTACGAAGGACGCTTTGAAACCGAATGGGCATTCATGCGTACCGTACTGATGGAAAACGGCGTGCCGGACAGTGCCATCCTGCGCGAGGACGAAGCAACCTTCACCTATCAGAACGCCATTTATTCCCGTCGGCGCACCGATCAGGAGCGTTTGACCGTCCGCCGCGCCATTCTGTGCTGCATGCCCGTCCACGCAAGACGCGCCAAAATGTATTATCAGACGCTCTACCCCGACAGTGAACTGCTCCTCTGCCCCACCCCATCAGCCGCCATCACACGCATCAACTGGACAACCGAGCCGGAAGGCATCGACGCCGTACTGGGTGAGCTTGAACGCTGCGGCAGCCAGTTTCATGATATTTTGCGCGAGATTACGCTGTAACGGTCTGTTTTCACAAAACCCCTTGACAAATTTCACCGACAAGGATATAATATTTCTCGTCGAGTTTGCGGGAATGGCGGAATTGGCAGACGCGCTAGATTCAGGTTCTAGTGAAAGCAATTTCATGCAGGTTCAAGTCCTGTTTCCCGCACCAGACCAGTATAATCCGAACCAGATTTTCCAAATCGGAAATGGGTTCGGATTTTTTCTTTTCTTTCTGTCGCAAAGGCATAATACGCCAGACCTTGCAGGCAAATTTAGCGTGCTAAAGGGTGGCACTCTATTAGAATCCTTGCGGACAAGCATACAACGAAATCTCCACTTTCTCATATATAAGCATAAGGAGGCTGTTTTTTCATTTGGAAATATGGTATACTTGGCTCAAGAAA
>URJN01000155.1 GCA_900548125.1 uncultured Eubacteriales bacterium | reverse complement strand
CCGTCTTTTCGTTTCCTTTGCCTCCTCATCCAATCTGAGCGCTCCCGCTTGAATTTCACCCCTCCGCATGCTATTCTAAGCATATCAGGCTGTACTTTTCACTTTCAAGGGGGAATTTGCGTGAACATTCTTCTCTTTGCCCGTTATCTTGCTGATTTCTCTATTTTCTTTTCCGTTGCGCTTCTGTGTATTGCCCCTGTACGCAGTCATATGAAGTCCCCTAAGCGTTCCCCGCTGATTGCGCTGGGCATCGCCGCCGTCTTCTGGCTGGCGTTTTCTCTGTTCGGTGCGGTACTCGGAGCCAACAGCAATACGCTGATCTGGTGGGCAATGCTGCTGGCGTTTTGCCTGTATCGACGCGTGCTCAGCTCTGCTTTTTCCCTCGGTCGGTCCGCGTTCGCTTTTACGACCTCCACCATGGCGATTTCCATGTGCCGCATGCTCGCGGTGGTCATCAACGCCCGCGCAGAGCTGAATAATCCGGAGAACGTCTACCTGTTTTCTACATCCGCGCTCTCGCTTGGGCTGTCCGCTGTGCTGTCTGTGCTGTATGTCTCGACAACCGTCCCTTGGATTCGCTGGCTTCTGAACCAGTTTGACGAGGAACGGCTCTGGCGCACCGTGTGGATTTGGCCCATGGCACTGACCGCGCTGTTCATCTTTATCCTTCCGCAGGATCCCGCAACCATACTCGTCAACCGGATGCAGAAGATCAGCGTTCTGGTGATTCTGGCGTCCTTCATCTCCGTCTTTCTCCAGCTCTACCAATACTACCGCATCGCGCGGGAATGCACGCTCAACCTCCATCTGACGCAGGAAAACCAGATGCTCGCCGTCGAATCCCGCCGCTATACTGAGCTGCGAACCTACATGGAACAGACGCGCCATCTCCGCCACGATTTCCGTCAGCACCTGCGCGTGATATCCGGATTGACGGAAAGCGGCAATCTGAATGCGCTCAAAACCTATCTGCATCAGTATGAAAGTGAAATCGGCGATGCGCCTGCGCTTCTATGCTCCAACCCCGCCGTGGACGCTATCGCGGGCTATTATGCGCTCTGGGCTTCTCAAAAGCAGATTCCCATTCACTGGAATCTGAATCTGCCCGATCGGCTCCCCCTGCCGGAAGCCGATTTGTGCATGCTGATGGGCAATCTGCTCGAAAACGCGCTGCTCGCCAGCGAAAATCTGCCGCCCGAAGAGCGCGATGTGAGCGTCGTCTGCCAGATGCTCAGCCCCGCCATGCTGGGGCTGATTGTAGAAAACCGCTACGACGGCACGCTCAAGCGTCACGGCGACACGCTGTATTCCACACGTCACTCCGGCTGCGGAACGGGGTTGATTTCCGTCAAAAGCGCCGTGCGCAAATACAACGGACAGCTGACTATGAGTACGGAAAACAAGACCTTCCGCGTTCACATTCTGTTGAATCTGTGAGTGCTTCCTTGACTTTTATGCGCACTTATGCCATAATACAAGCAGTCAGCAGAAGCTGGCAGAGGATTGGCAGAAGCCGGTCGTTTCATCCGCTGGGATTTCCCTTTTAAAAAACAATGGCAATCATGAAGGTGCCGGTATGCCCTTTGGGAAAGGGTACGCCAGCACCTTTTTTATGCCTCGGAGGATGTTCTCAAGGCACATCCCCCTGCTTAACTCAGTGAATGAAAGCGGGCTGAGCCCGCACCCACCTCCGCCCCAGTCTGCAAAACACGGAAGCCTTGCTCACGCGGGCGATTTTTCGCGCAACTTCCCATGTATTAGTGTAAAAAAGAAGGAGTTTACAACCATGAAAAAGACGGTTCTCTCTCTGATGCTGGCTCTCTGCCTGCTGCTGTCCTCCTCCATCGCGCTCGCCACCACCTTCACCGATGCGCACGACAACGAAATCGAGCTGGATGACTCCCTCGAAGCGTACACCACGGTCGTCCTCTCCGGCGCGGACAACGCTGCCCGCAAGGAAGAAACCAACCTCGGCGACCTCTGGACAGACGCCCTGCGCTGGTTCGCCGTTTCCGGAAACATCCATGCCGCTTTTGACGAGGACGACGTCGCCAACGGCATCGACCATCTCGACGTCGATGCGGATCATGTTGTCGCGCTCTGGAACGGCGGCAACCTGCGTGCCGATATTGCGGAAGGCAAGTTCGGCGCGGCGGAGCTGGCTGAAGTTCTGCCCTTCCCGAACAAGGTCGCCGTCGTCTATATGACCGGCGAACAGCTCGCCGAGGCACTGGAAGCCGCTTCTCAGTCTCTCCCCTGCACGAATGAGAGCGCCGATGCGTGCGCATCCTTCATGCAGGTTTCCGGTCTGGTCTACACGGTAGACACGACGAAGGAATATGACAAGGGCGAAGCCTACGGCGATCTCTGGTATCAGGCGAACTCCGTCAACCGCGTCACCGTGGAATCCGTCAACGGTCAGCCGTTTGACGCGCAGGCACTCTACGCCGTCGTGACGAGCAACGCGAACTACAACGGCATGGACTCCTCCTACATCTTCAAGGCGGCAGCGGAAGCCAACCCGCACAGTGCCATCACGACCGCCGTTGTCCGCGACGTCGTTTGGCAGTACATTGCCGAGGAACTGAACAATCAGGTGACGGACGCTTATGCCGCGCCGCAGGGACGCATCACGGTGAAATAAACGATGAATCTACAGCTTGAATCCATCCTTTCCGAAATTGAAAAAGCCGTCGTCGGCAAGCGCGGCGTCATCGAGAAGATTCTCATGGCATTGCTTGCCGAGGGGCATATCCTGCTGGACGACGTGCCGGGCGTCGGCAAAACGACGCTCGCCGTCGCGCTCAGCCGTGCGCTGGGGCTTGATTTCAGCCGTATTCAGTTCACGCCGGACGTGCTTCCCTCCGATATCGTCGGCTTCTCCGTCTATGACAGGCAGAGCGGCGAATTCGTCTACCGCCCCGGCGCCGTGACGAACGCCAATCTGCTTTTGGGCGACGAGATTAACCGCACATCCAGCAAAACGCAGTCCGCCCTTTTGGAAGCGATGGAAGAGCGACAGATTACCGTAGATGGACACACCTACCCGCTCCCCAAGCCGTTCATCGTCATCGCCACGCAGAACAACGTCGGCACGGCAGGCACACAGCTGCTTCCCTATGCGCAGATGGATCGCTTTCTGGTGCGCCTGTCCGTCGGCTATCCCGACCGCGACGCGCAGATTGCGATGCTCCGCGCCCGTCAGGATGAAAACCCCCTCGACCGCGTGTGTCAGGTCGCCTCGCGTGAAGATGTTCTGGCGATGCAGACCGCTGTGCGCGCCGTATCGGTCAGCGACGCCATTTTGGATTACATCACGCGCCTGACCATGGCTTCCCGTGAACATCCGATGCTCGAAGTCGGAGTCAGCCCCCGCGGTGCGCTCTGCCTTTGCCGCATGGCAAAAGCACGGGCATATCTGCTTGGGCGCGATTACGTCATCGGCGAAGATGTGCAGGATGTTTGGCAGGATGTCTGTGCGCATCGCGTCGCGGCAACGCCGAAAGCGCGGCTTTCCGGCACAACGAACGCGGATATCTTGCACGACCTGCTTTCCTCCGTGGAAAGCCCGGATCAACGCCTATGATTCGACGCAGACTTGCCTATGCGCTGTGGCTGATTGCCGTTTCCGCGCTGTGCTTTTTTGAAAACAACGCCGGCACGCGCGCCGTATGGATTGCGTCGCTGGTTCTGCCGCTGTTGTCTATCCTCTGCGCATGGCTCGGTTCGCGCCGCGCCGCGTTCTCCCTGTCCGCGCCGGATGTGTGTCAGGCAGGCGAGGAGGTTGTCTGCCGACTGAATGTTCGGCATGCACCGTACTTTGCCGACGCCGCGGGAACGCTTGCCATCTCCCATTTGATGACCGGAGAGACAGCTTCGCTTGACTTTCCCGCCAATCAATCGCTGACACTGCCGCCGCTTTCCGGCGGCGCGGTCACGCTGACGCTGCAAAAAGCCGAGATTCGCGACATTTTCGGGCTGTGCCATTTTCCTGTTCAGGGAAAAGCCACATCTACGCTGGTCGTTCTTCCCCGGCTTTTTGACGCGCATGTTTTTCTGGACGAAAGCACTTCTCCCCTCAGCGAAGGTGCGTTTACGCCGGTCGTGTCCAGCCTTTCTTCAGGCTCGGACACGACCTCTTTTCGTGAATACCTGCCCGGCGATTCCGTTCGGCGAATCCATTGGAAGCTGTCGGGCAAAATGGACAAAACCATGCTCCGCGAAACCAACGAGCCGCCTTCCTTCGGCGTCCTTCTGAATCTGCGCACGGCGTTTCCCGAACCGCCCGCGCCCGACGCCATGGAAGAAACGCTCTCCGCTCTGTTCTCCGTTTCCCGCGCTCTCATCCAGCAGGGCATACCGCATTTTCTCTCTGTTGAAAACGGCATGCCGATTCCCGTTTCTTCCCAGGACGATTGGGTGCAGGCGATGCGTCAGGCTCTCATTCCGTCCGCTCACTTTGAAACCGGCGATGCGCTCCATTTCTCGCATATCGGTGTTTTTTCTCCCCGACCAGATACCGATGCCGTCTCCCTGTTTCGCGAAAACCGCGTGACGCTCGTCCTTCCGGAAAGCGTCGGCGCGTATGCGTCCCCGGGCGCCATACGTGTCGCCGCATTCGGCAAAAATCAGCCGCTGCTTGAATTGTGATTCGCACAGCTTCCCCACGCAAGCCCAAAATCCCATTCCGATAGAAAAGAGCATCTGCCCTATGTCAAACAAGCGCCCTTTCCTCTTCTCCGCCATGCTCGGGCTGTCGGCGCTTCTCCTTCTCTTTTGTCTGCCGCCCGCACGCCAAAGCGCCATGCTCCTGTGCAATCGGCTCTTTGCGCTCAGTCAGGCGCGAAACGCCTATGTCTATGATTTCTTTTCCGTTCCGCCGGATACGTCCGCTCTGCCCGCGTCGGCTCTGCTCTTTCTCTGCCTGCCCGCGCTGATTTTGGGTGCGTGGCGTTTCAGACCCGCCGCGCTGCTTCTTGCCGCTGTCCTCGCCGTCCTTCAGGCTGTTCTGGGCGTCTCTCTGCCGGTGTGGGCGAACCTGCTCCTGTTCGGTGCGCTGGGCTTCTGCCTGACCCGCCGCCGCGCTGTCCGCATACTGCCCATTCTGTTTGCCGTCCTGCTCGGCTCAGTGCTTCTCTTTCCCGGCACAAACGACGCTGTGGAAGCCGCCTCCGAACGTGTCCGCGATCAGCTGAGCCTGCTCGCGGAGCAAACGTTCGATCTCCCCGCCGAATCCACGCCGGAAGCCTTGGAAACGCGCCGCGAAAATCGGCTCAGCTTAGCCGAAGGCGGCGGACAAGCGCAAAAAAATCATGCCTACCGGCTTCAAACTCAGCTGGAAAAGCAGGTTTCCGCGCCGGATCTATGGAATATCCTGCGTGTCGCGCTGATTGTCCTGTTGATTCTGGCGCTTCTGACTGTGCCGTTCCTGCCCTTTCTGGCAGGGAGTAAACGCCGCAAAGCGGAAGAAGCTCTCCGCACTCGCATGAAGTCCGACGATCCGCGGGAAGCGGTCTGCGCCATGTTCCCCTATATCGCCCGTCTTTGGATCAAGGCGAACGCCCTGCCGCCCGGCACATCCTTTTCGCGCCTTGCGGACGAGCTGTCCATGCCCGAACCGTATAAAGCGCAATAC